>JAAYXN010000090.1 GCA_012515885.1 Rhodococcus sp. (in: high G+C Gram-positive bacteria) | reverse complement strand
GTGGACACCGGCACCGCCGACTGGACACCGACGGTGGCCAGTGCGATCTCAATGATGCGATCAATCGCTGCGCTGCGGCCTGCGGGGTCACCGGTGTAATAGATAGTTTCCGCGCCGCCGTTTTGCGCCACCGCAAGATTGCCTGCCAATAGCGGGTCGACATTGAGGACGCGCGAAAGGTTCACCATTTCGGTGGGCACCGACCAGTCCATGGAGTGATCGGCAAGCACGACGAGGATGCTGCGCTCCCACAATCCCCGGCTGCGCAGGTGCGTCACAAACCGCTGCACCTGTGCGTCAGCGCCACGCACAGCAGCGGTACGGGCGATGCGAGCCGAAGGCCCCGAGAAGTCCAGGTGTCCGACACGGTCGACGTCGCCGAGGTTGACGAACGTCAAGCGCGGTCGGTGCTCATCAACAATGCGGATGAGGGCGTCCATCGTGAACTGATCCGGAGCATGTTCGGTACCGGGGATCAGCGGCGCGGGATCCCACACCACCGACGCGCGATCTCCGAACAGCCCATGCAGGTAGTGCTTCGACAGGACGCTCGCTGTCGTGAGGCCACATTCGTCGCGCACGCGATCGAGGAGGGTGGACGCCCACAGGTCATCAGCGCGGTCGAGGTCGCGGGTTGTGCCGAGTTCACGGTCGTAAATCTTGTTGACCGGCACACCCGAGCGGTCGGGGTACACGCCCGTCATCATCGCGGCGTGGTTGGGCAGAGTCTCGGCGACATCGATGGCCTGAGCGCGTGAATACCGCGTGCCCGCATCCGCTAGCGCGGTAAGCGTCGGGGTGAGGTCGCTGCGCAGTTCGTCGGGGCGCATGCCGTCGACAACGAGGACGTACACGTCAGCATCGAACGAACGCGGTGACGCCTGCGCTAACTGGGGGAGCGCAAGAGCACCCGCCGCGCCTCCAACGGCAGCGGCGCCAGCGAGAAACGTGCGGCGGCGCAGCACCGAGGGTGTGGACCCTGAAGTGTTATCGGCAGAAGTTGAGGTCATGAACGTGCTCCATCGTCGACGAGGGCAGAGGCAGTGGGCAGGCTGCGGCCACCGCCAGCAGCTGCGCGGCGGCTGGCGGCCAGGCGTACTCCACTGTGGGGATCAGCAATGTTGTCGAGGAAATACCAGTCCATTTGGGCGGCATCCGCCGTCACTTCGAAAACGCCGTAACCATGAGAATCCAGTTCGACATAGGTGAGGTGCCGGTTCACGGACTGCAATGCGCCTTCGATGGCCACCGAGGCGGTTCGCGGCGGCACTCGAAGCATCTCGTTGATGTTGCTCGACGTCACCGACGGCACCACCATTTCCGTGCCGACCGTCCGGCCTACTGGATAGTGCGCAGCTTCGAGAGGAAGATCGGCGGACCACGAGGTGTGGATGTCGCCGGTCAGGAACACGGTGTCTTTACCGCTCGATGCCAACGTCTCAAACAGGCGCCGACGGTCGGCTTGATAGCCATCCCACTGATCGATGTTGTACGGGATACCGGACGCTGGCACGCCCAGCAGTTCCGTGATGGCCCTCGTAGCGTTTGGATCGAGCGGCGGCACCAGAACGGGGGCGATCATCACCGGATTACCGATAAGCGACCACTGCGCTGACGACGTCGACACCCCGGACTGCAGCCACTGCATCTGGGCCTCGCCGGTAATCGACCGCGACGGGTCATCAACACCGCGCCACTCAGAAACTGGTGACACCTGAGCGTCGCGGTACGTCCGCAGATCGAGCATCGATAGTTCAGCTAGTGAACCGAACTGCAGCCTGCGGTACAGCCGCTTGCCGTCCGCAGGAGTGCGTACCGGCATCCACTCCAGGTACGCCTGGGTGGCGGCGGCCAGCCGCACATGCCAGTCGCCCTCAGTGTCTGGGTCATGGTTCTCGGCGCCGTCCGCGTAGGCGTCGTTAGAGCTTTCGTGGTCGTCCCATGTCACCACCCACGGCAGACGTGCGTGCAGGGCTTGCAGATCCGGGTCAGTCTTGTACTGGCCGTGACGAATTCGGTAGTCCGCCAACGTGACAATTTCGTGCGCCGGTTCGTGTGAGCGGACCGCGCCGGACGGCGGAACGTACTTGCCGCGCTCGTATTCGTAGAGATAGTCACCGAGATGGACGATCGCATCGAGATCGCCGCGGTGCGCCAAATGCCGGTAGGAACCGAAGTATCCTGCTTCCCAGTTGGCGCAGGAGACGACACCAAAACGCACTCGGCCCGGGTTCACGCCAGCGTCGGGTGCGGTTCGGGTGCGTCCAATCGGGGACGTCACACCGGCAGCGGTAAACCGGTAGTAGTAGTCCGTTCCCGGGGCCAACCCGGACACATCGACCTTGACCGTGTGGTCGCGGGCGGAGGTGGCGCTCACCGAACCGGTGGCGACCACCGAGGTAAACAGCGAGTCTCTCGCGACCGTCCACTGCACTGTCGTCGCTGCGCCGCGACCCGAGCCGGGGGTCGCGTCAGCGGAAGGAGTGACGCGCGTCCACAAAATCACCCCGCGAGGTAGGGGATCTCCGGACGCCACACCGTGCTCGAAACGCGGTGCAAACGAGGGGTCGGCGAGAGCTACGGATGGCCCCGCAGTGGCAGTGACGCCAGCAGCGACAGTCGTTCCGGCAACGGCAGCGGCCGCGCGAAAAAAACCTCGACGCGAGGTGACGCGAAAAAAACCTCGACGCGAGGTGGCGCGAAAAAAACCTCGACGCGAAGTAGACGGAGAAGACACCCACAAATCAGACAGGAATCTGGTCGCTCGTTCAACTTGGATGCTGGGTATCGATCACAATTCACCAAATGTTCGCTTCACGCTCCCGACCTGTGCATTGATTGTCCCCTCAGTGGTCGTGCGAGATTGTGAGGAATCCCTACCGGTGAACAAGCGGGGCAACTAGCGCAGAAGGGCCAGCGCGAGGACCGAGTTCGCTGAATTGTCGGGGCTAACGGGTAGCGTCGCAGCGGTGACCGATCTTTTTGGCGAGTCGACACCCGGCCCTCACTCCTCCCCGTCAGGGTCTTCTGCGACAGGTGCTTTTCTGGCAGGGCACGTTGACGATGACGGTTTCCGACCAGGCTCTTCGTCGTTGGCGTCTACGTCGTTGGGGTCTTTGGGCGCTCCGCTCGCGGTGCGGATGCGTCCGCGCACCCTGGGCGAAGTGGTGGGGCAACAGCACCTGCTTGGTCCGGGCGCACCGCTGCGGCGCCTCGTTGAAGGTTCCGGTGTCGCATCGGTCCTGCTATACGGCCCGCCGGGCACCGGAAAGACCACGCTCGCCTCGCTGATTTCCGGGGCTACCGGACGCCGATTCGAGGCACTGTCGGCGCTGTCGGCCGGAGTAAAGGAAGTGCGCGGCGTTATCGATCTCGCGCGCCGTCGATTGCTCTCTGGTGAGCAGACAGTCCTGTTCATCGACGAGGTGCACCGCTTCTCGAAGACCCAGCAGGACGCACTGCTCGCGGCGGTAGAGAACCGCATCGTGCTCCTCGTTGCCGCGACGACAGAGAACCCGTCGTTCTCCGTGGTCTCACCACTGCTCTCTCGCTCCCTAGTACTGCAGCTGCAGCCGCTCACTTCTGAGGACATCGCCGCCCTCATCGACCGCGCCGTCACCGATGAACGCGGACTCGCAGGCGCGATCACCCTCACCGAGGAGGCTCGCGATCACCTCGTTCGACTCGCCGCCGGAGATGCACGCCGCGCACTCACAGCCCTCGAAGCTGCCGCGGGAAGTGTCCTTGATGCCGCCGACGATGAGGATGGGGGAGAACACTTAGAAGGCGCCCCGGCCGTACTACTGGATCTGGAAGCGGTTGAGGCGAGCGTCGATAAGGCGGCCGTGCGTTACGACCGCGATGGTGACCAGCACTACGACGTTATTAGCGCGTTCATCAAGTCGATCCGCGGCTCGGATGTCGACGCGGCACTGCACTACCTGGCACGGATGATTACCGCGGGGGAGGACCCGCGCTTTATCGCTCGTCGCCTGGTCATCCATGCCAGTGAAGACATCGGTATGGCAGACCCAATGGCACTGCAAACCGCTACCGCCGCGGCCCAAGCGGTGCAGATGATCGGTATGCCTGAGGCGCGGCTCGCGCTCGCTCAAGCCACCATCCACCTCGCTACCGCACCCAAATCGGGGGCCGTCAACTCTGCGCTCGCCGCAGCGATGGCGGATGTGAGCGCCGGAAAGTCCGGGCTCGTGCCGCCCCACCTGCGCGATGGGCACTATGCGGGCGCCAAACAGTTGGGAAGTGCCGTCGGCTACCTCTACCCCCACGACCACCCCGATGGGGTGCTCGCCCAGCAGTACCCGCCCGACGAATTGGTGGGCGCCAACTATTACGAACCGACCGGACACGGCGCGGAACGAAGCATCCGGGAACGGCTAGGAAAACTGCGCGCCATCGTGCGGGGAGTGCGGAAAGCGTCCGCGCTCTGACCTCAATCGCCGGACCGTTACGATTGACTACCAAGGTAATTCCTATCGAGATCGCTCAGCGGTAGTCACGAGCACTCTCCCGAGACAGAACATAAGGACCATCGACGTGCAGACCCACGAGATTCGCCGGCGCTTCCTCGACCATTTCGTCAAGGCAGGCCACACTGAGGTTGCCAGCGCTTCGCTGCTGCTCGACGACCCGAATCTGCTGTTCGTCAACGCCGGAATGGTGCCGTTCGTTCCGTTCTTCCTCGGTCAGGAAACCGCCCCGTACTCGCGCGCAACCAGCGTCCAAAAGTGTGTCCGAACCCTCGATATTGAAGAGGTCGGCATCACCACCCGCCACAACACGTTCTTCCAGATGGCGGGCAACTTCTCGTTCGGCGACTACTTCAAACGCGAAGCCATCAACTTCGCATGGTCGCTGCTGACCAACCCGGTTTCTGAGGGCGGCTACGGCATCGACCCGACCAAGCTGTGGCCCACCGTCTACCTCGACGACGACGAAGCTGAAAGCATCTGGCGCGACGAGATCGGTGTGCCCGCCGAACGCATCCAGCGCCGCGGCATGAAAGACAACTACTGGTCCATGGGCATCCCCGGCCCGTGTGGTCCGTGCTCGGAAATCTTCTACGACCGCGGCCCTGAATACGGCGTCGAAGGTGGCCCGGAAGCCGACGAGGACCGCTACATCGAGATCTGGAATCTCGTGT
>JAAYXN010000089.1 GCA_012515885.1 Rhodococcus sp. (in: high G+C Gram-positive bacteria) | reverse complement strand
TCCGGGGACGCAGTTCACTGATATCAGTGCGGCCCAGTTTCTCCGTCAGCACATACGCAGTGCCTTTGCTGGGATGTTCTTCCGCGGCGGCAATACGCAGCAGCGATGTCTTACCGGCACCGTTGGGGCCAAGGACTACCCAACGCTCGTCTAGTTCCACTTTCCAAGTCACGGGGCCAACCAGCGTGGCCCCGCCACGCCGAAGCTCTACGTCGTCAAATTCGATGAGGAGGTCAGGATCAGGTGAGGGCACGTCGTCCATCTTCTCGCATAATGCCGAAGTCGCTACAGCAGGATCGGTTTTGTGTCCTGCGCCGTGTTGGTCCCCGGTCATTGTCCCCGTGTTGGCGGTTCGCTGCTTCCTCGCAGAGCGCGACCGACCGAACATGGCGCCCAATTTGCGGTACATGCCCCGCAGGCTACGGCAGTAACGCCCCACCTCCTAGAAAACTGCGGAACGCGTCGTCACATCTGTTTCGGTACACCAACCGGAGGGCCGTGGCATGGGGTAGTTGACGACGCACCTACCCACCTTTGGCTACTGACCTAGTTCGAGCGGCTATCGGCTCAGACTTCCAAAGTTGAGACCACAAGAAGGAAACGGTCGTTAGGCGATCACCGTCATGGAACCTGGGGCAACCTCTGTGAACCCGGCATCACGCACCGCCACGGCCTCTCCGCGAGAAACTCTCTGCACCAGCAAATTCCACAGCTCCGCGTCGGCATCACGAACCTCGCAGCGATAGCCAATCTGCGCCCATTCCCACACCGACTGGGTACTCATCGCTCCGGCAAGAATCATCGAGGCATGGCCGACTTGAGCGGCAGCCTTGCCGACCGTCATCTCCAAACCTGCATTGATCCACAGCACCGGCACATCACCTGTGGGCTCAGCAGGGTTGTCCGCCTCAATATCGGTGCCGCCGATCTGCAACTTCTTGATCCGCGGGTCAAGCTCACCTACCGGGCCGGGAACCAGCGCCCGAGCCTGAGCGCCGTTGACCTCGGCGGTGACGCCATCGACGTCCTGCGCCGCCAACCACTGACCGCCCCGGGCACGCCGCGAGACCTTCCTGATCCGCGACGCCGTCCACGCCAGATAGGGCTCACGCCAAGGACCGGGCTCCCCGCATGTATCCGCTCCCGACCCTTCAATGCCCGCCCCGTTAGTGCTCATCCCATCAAGGCCGACCCGCTCATCCATACACAGTTGCAGCGTCGCCATCGCCGCAGCTGCAAGCAACGAGGTGCGCTGCGGCGGATCCGGTTTAGGGATGTGCAGGACGATGGGCATCGCAAGCACCTCAGCCGGATCCACCGGGTCCGGTCGACCGCCGTACCCCGCCGCCAAAATGGCATGCCGAGCAGCGAAATCTGTGGGAACAGGCTGGCTCAACGTCACGCCACAACGCTACTGGATGACACCGACAGGTGAATTACTGCAGCGGAACCCTGCGGATTCCACCATCTTCAGCGTCAGCAGCCTCCACCTCGTCGCGGGTCACACCGATCACGAACAGAACCGCATCGAGGAACGGGTGCGACAACGCTGTATCGGCGATCTCACGCAGCGCAGGCTTGGCGTTAAACGCGACACCCAAACCGGCAGCATTAAGCATGTCGATGTCGTTCGCACCGTCACCGACAGCGACGGTCTGCTCCATCGGGATACCCAGTTCGCCCGCAAACTTGCGTAGCGCAGTGGCCTTCGCCGCGCGGTCCACAATGTCGCCGACCACGCGGCCCGTGAGTTTGCCGTCGATGATTTCGAGGGTGTTGGCCTGGACGAAGTCCAGTTCCAGTTCCTTACCGAGCCCCTCAATGACCTGGACGAAACCGCCCGAGACCACACCGCAGTGGTAACCAAGGCGCCGCAGCGTACGGATTGTGGTGCGTGCACCCGGCGTCAGTTCGATCGTGGCAGCAACCTCGTCAATGACAGAGGCATCGAGCCCAGCGAGCGTCGCGACCCGGCGATGCAGCGACTCAGCGAAGTCGATCTCGCCGCGCATCGCGCTCTCGGTAACTTCGCGCACCTCGTCTTCGACGCCAGCATGCGCGGCAAGCATCTCG
>JAAYXN010000088.1 GCA_012515885.1 Rhodococcus sp. (in: high G+C Gram-positive bacteria) | reverse complement strand
TCAGAGACCATGACGCTTACACCGAAGTTGGGTTCGCGCCAGTCGTAGCTACACGTCAGTACCTTGTACGGGGTCTCCGTGCCGCGGGAAATCGGCTCTTGGTCATGCCGCCCGATCTGATCCATCAGTTCGCGGGGAAATCCTGCACACGGCTCCCACGCCACAGGCCGACGCTCTTCAACGCTGGAGACAGTCTCGACAGTGTCGTCGTCATTCTTCTGCCCGCACGAAACTGCACTTAGCGCGGTCGCTCCGGCGAGAAGCGCGAGGAGCGGCTTTTTCAGGTTCACAGCTGTTGTTCTCCGTCGATCGAGTTCAGGGTGCCTGTGAGCGCTTCTTCCTGACCTTCGTAGGCAGCAGCACAGCGCAGCAGCATGTCCTTACGCAACAAGGCCCAGTTTTTATGCGCCTCAATATGGCCCAGGAGGGTATTAGTATCTTCGATACCGTCGCCACCCTGAACTTTCGCCATGAACTTGTCGGCGAGAGCGCGTGCCGAGGGGATACGGTTTTCACCCCAACCTGGGTACTGTACGACCAATGTCTCTCGGGTGAGTCTCGCAGCCTGCTCGAATTTGTCGGCCGCTCCCTGTAAGTCAGCTGCCCACCCACGCAGAGCCTCCGGGTTGGCCTTCAGTGTTTTACCGTTGGCGCCAACGGAGCCGATTTGATGCCGTTCGTTCCAGGCTGCTAGGACAACGCTGTCTACCTGCGTTTTCCACGCGTCGATGCCGGGAATCGCGCCGGGCACTGCACCTTCAGGCGCAACCTGGGCGAAGTTTGGCAGTTCGTTCTGGTCCCCACTCATAGCTCTCCCCTAGCTCAGAAACAACAAGACTTTAAGAATGACGACAACCTACCAGGCTAGAACAGACGCCACGCGACCGCACTTCACCATTCTGTAAACGCCTGTTCCCCAAGGTCATCCACCGAATCCTCAGGCGCCTCAGAAGGACGCAGACGCCTGACGAGAACAAAAACCGCTACAGCAGGAGGCGGACAACATCGGCGGTACGCGCCAGGCCGGGAAAGGCCTCCGACGTCGACCGCGGATGCAAAACATGTACTGACAACCGGAACAGCACTGCGCGCAGAAGCATCTGTGGCCACTCCGGAAGCGCATCCCAACGGCCAATCAAATCTTCGTCGCCGCCACCCCACGAAATTGCATCCACCACAGCAACCGCCGCCGCCCACGACGCCGGACGCCAATACGGAGTGATATCGGTAATCCCCGGCGCCAACGTCCCCGAAAACAGCACCGTCCCAAACAGGTCGCCATGCACCAGCTGATCCTGCGACTGCACCGGCTTACGCAGCGTCGCCAACGCGCTAATCAACTCCAAGCTGCGTTGACCATCGGGAGTCGGATTCTCCAACTGCTCGACACCCTTAGCGCTACGCAACGGAACCTTCTCCCACGCACCACGATCGGCCGCCACAAAAACATCAACTTCCGCCCACGGCGGCACCGGTGGCTGCACCAAAAACCGTGGCCGCTCCAACACCGACGTCGCTGCATGCAGGCGTCCCGCCATCGACACCACCTCGTCATGGCGAGGCTCAGGGAAACCCTCAATGTAGGTGTCAGCACGCCACCCAGAAACCACATAGCGACCATCAGTGGAGCGCACCGGACGCGCCATCCGCACGCCCTCAACGTTGAGCGACTCACGAACCTTCGCAGACCAAGCTGCCCGCGCGTGGTCAGCGACAGGTGAAAGAACTACATCTCCACACAGCCAGCCGCCGTCCCAATCCACTCCCAGTGGCGTGGGTTCGATGTCTTTAAGGCCAAAAGTGGAGCACACGTGCAAGGGAGGTTGACCTGGGCTCACGGCCAACACGCTACCGGTGTCGACGGTGTCCACCGAACAGGCGCGCGGAGTCCGACATAACTCCGCTATCAACAAGCAACCGAATGAACCGTGAACTAGTAGATCGGGAGGCTCGGATCGACCTGGCGTGCCCAACTAATGACGCCGCCATGCAAATGAACGGCATCGGCAAAGCCCGCCTTCTTCACAACAGCGAGAGCTTCGGCCGATCTAATTCCCGTCTTGCAATACAGCACGATTCTGCGGTCCTGCGGCAGTTCCTCCAGCGCCTCACCGGACAGGATTCGTTCCTGCGGAACAAGCACCGCGCCGGGCAAATGCAGAATGTCCCACTCCACCGGTTCACGCACATCTATCACCGTGAGCGGGGCATCAGTATCCATCCACTCACGCAGCTCGGTAGCGGTCACCGACGAGTCCACCACGGCCGCGGCACCCTCATCGGAGACGACGCCACAAAACTCGTCGTAGTCGATCAATTCGGTGATGGGCACCCGGTCAGGGTCGCGGCGCAACGTAATGGTCCGGTACGACATCGCGAGAGCGTCGTAAATCATTAGACGTCCCAAGAGCGGTTCGCCAATTCCGGTAATGAGTTTGATTGTCTCGGTCGCCATGATCGAACCAATCGATGCGCACAGGACGCCAAGCACGCCGCCTTCCGCACACGAAGGCACGGTGCCCGGTAGCGGCGGAACCGGATACAGGTCCCGGTAATTGATCCCGCGGCCATCGGGGGCGCCCTCCCAGAACACCGACACCTGGCCCTCAAACCGGAAAATCGATCCCCACACATACGGCTTATGTGCCAGCGCCGCAGCATCATTCACCAAATAGCGGGTAGCAAAATTGTCAGTACCGTCCACGATGATGTCGTACTCGGAAAACAATTCGACGGCGTTATCCGCAGTCAACCGAAACTCGTGCAGACGCACATCGATGCCGTCGTTGATCTCGTGGATCTTCTCGCGCGCACTCTCCGCTTTGGGGCGCCCCACATCGCTGCGCCCATGAATGACCTGTCGCTGCAAGTTCGACATGTCCACCTCGTCGAACTCCACGATGCCGATCGTGCCTACCCCAGCAGCAGCGAAATACAGCAGCGTCGGCGACCCCAGTCCGCCAGCGCCAATCACCAGAACTTTCGCGTTCTTGAGTCGACGCTGGCCCGTCATACCCACGTTCGGGATGATCAGGTGACGGCTATACCGCTCTACCTCGTCCTTTGAGAGCTCCGCACCCGGCGAGACGATCGGCGGCAACGCGGCAGCACTATCGCTCACGTCGGGTTCCTCACTTCGGTAATAAAACAGCTACGCACCAATAGAACAGCTACCCACGAGGGTACGGCCACGGGTTGAACCGGCAGGCCACGTTGTTATCGGGGACGACGCCAGCGGGATCGAGCCGATATATGTCGCTGTTGTTGGTGCCGAACGACTGCTGCATCATCACCGGCGCAAGCCCACCTTCGGTCTCGCACGGCTGATGCGCGCGGTACCCGATCGCGTGCCCCACTTCATGGTTAATCAGGTACTGCCGGTACGAACCAATATCGCCCTGGAACGAGATCGCGCCCCGCACCCAGCGCGGTTCGTTAATCACCACGCGCCCGATACCCGGGTTGTAGCAAGACGTTTCCAACTCGATCGAATACCCGCACGACTGCCGCACCGTCATTTGCGACGTCAACGACACCCGGAAATCGGGTTCGCCGGTATCGACACGCCGGAACGCGAACCGGCTGTCGTTGGTCCAGCTCTTCGGATTGGCCAGCGTCGAATCGACCATGCGCGCCAGCGAGTCATCGCCACCAAACTCCGCGGTGTCGACGCCATCCTCAATTTCGACGGTGTACGTGAATTCGCGGTCAGTGCCTTCACCAGCCTTGTCCGTGGTGCCCGGAACGATGCGCCACGTACCTGCCCCCGCCACCGTGAACGCACCACCTTCGGGGAGCACACCTGACGGCATCGACTCGGCGAACGTGCCATCAGCAAGCGGTGGGATACCGACGATGTCGGTGCTTTCCGTGTCGCCTTCTTGGCTCAAAACACCGGGCAACGGCGGCGCCACAGCATCGACCATCGTCTCGCTGTCACCTGACGCGCGCAGCGCATCAACGACAACGAACGCGGTTACGACAGCCAACACAGGAATCGCATACGCCCGCCACCCATAGGTGGACACGAACTTTCCTAAACGACTCTGTTTACGCACCCCCGCGCGTTCCGGCCGCGGCGGCCGAGTGCTGGGCTCATGCGCCGTCGGATCCCACTGGGCACGCAACGGTTGATGCGATTTCTCGCCGGAACGCCGGAACTCGACCCCCGCATACAAGTCCGGCGCACCCGCAGTTTCCGGAACGTGCGGCTGGTCGTCGTAACCGTCCTCGTCATGCAGACGTCGGCGACCCGCCGCTACTCGACGGTCGATCTCGCTTCCGCTCCTGCTCGATCGTCCTCGGTCACTCACGCAAGACAGAATCTCACAGTTCCACCGATCCTCCCAGGGTGGTCTCCTCGGCGCCGGATCTGGGCGTGTCGGGCATCAGCGCATCCTTACGCGATCGCCGGGGGTGACACGGGTATCGTTTGCAGCAGTCACCGACCTGTGACGGAGGATACGTGCGCAGATGGGAAGCCGACATGACCGATCTCGTAGAGCGGGCGGGCGGCGCCGCCGGTAAGAACAGTCGGCGCAGCGCGCGGCTGCCCCGCGATGCCCGTCGCCAACAGCTCCTTGCAGCAGCAAGCGAAGTCTTCGTATCCCGCGGCTACCACTCGGCCGGTATGGATGAAATCGCTGACTGCGCCGGGGTCAGCAAACCGGTGCTTTACCAGCATTTCCCCGGCAAGCTGGAGCTATATGTCGCGGTCCTACAAAGCTACGTCGACGCCCTTGTCGCCGGTGTGCGTCAGGCTCTGCGGTCAACCACCGATAACCAGCAACGTGTCCGGGCAGCGGTGCAGGCGTTCTTCGACTTTGTCGACAACGATTCGCAAGGGTTCCGTCTCGTTTTCGAATCCGATTTGATGGGCGAACCCGCGGTTCAAAAACGCGTCGAAAAAGCTACCGAAGCGTGTGTGGACGCCGTGTTCGACCTCGTCAGCCACGATTCAGGGTTGGATCCGCACCGCGCGCGCATCCTCGCGATCGGCCTCGTCGGAGCCAGCCAGTTCACCGCGCGGTACTGGCTTGGAGCTGCGCGGCCGATCACCAAAGAAGAAGCAGTCGACACCACGGTCGCGCTCGCGTGGGGCGGACTCTCCCACGTCCCACTGCAACACGAACAGAACTAGCGGCCACCACACACAAATTCGGGCCGGGCACCTACCACGGTGCCCGGCCCGAATCTTTGACAAACATTTAGGTCAGCGGCGCAAAACCGACCTTGCGGGCGTCCGCAGCACCGATCTCCGCATAGGCAATCTTGGCGGCCTGCACCAGGTACTTGCGGCCCTTTTCGTCTTCGAGTGACACCACGCCGTCGCCACTTGCCAACCCGTCCGAAATCACCTTCTCGACCTCGTCCCGGTCCCGGTCGGTGACGATGACCAGCTCACGCGGGCTGTCGATAAGACCGATCTTGACCTCCACGGTCGACCTCCGAACTCTTTTAAGATGCACCCGAACTCTTCGGGGTACACGTACGACCTGTCGTGATCCAGGCTAATGCAGCACCCCCGCGCAGCTACGGCAGTGCGCATGTGCCGAGAGCGAACAACCCCAGGGTTGTTCGCGGTGGCTACTCCAAGCCGAGGACAGCCATCCGCTCGGCATGCTTTTCTTGCATCCGGTCAAAGAGCGCGACGACACCGTTGAGGTCGCCGTACGCCGCCAACACCAGTTCGGTGAGCCCTTCACGGCGGGCAAGAACAAATTGTGCCTGGGTGATTGCTTCACCGAGCAGTCGTCGACCCCACAGCATCAGCCGGTCCCGGTCCCTGCTGCTCGCCTCAATCGCGGCGCGCACCTGCTGGACAACGAACTCGGAGTGGCCGGTCTGCGCGAGCACTTCCTCGACAACCTGCTCCACCTCAGGTGGCAGTGAATGCCCGATCTCACGGTAGAAATCGGCCGCAATACCGTCACCGACATACGCCTTGACCAGCGCTTCAAGCCACGTCGACGGCGTCGTCGACGCGTGATAGTCGTCAAGAGGCCGCACGAAGGGGTCCATCGCCTCATAGACGTCGAAACCCCGCTCAGTGAGCGCCGCTTCCAAAGTTTCGAAATGCGACATCTCCGCGGAGGCCATGGCCGCTAACGCGACTTTGCCCTCCAACGTCCGCGCCATCCGCGCGTCTTCCGACAACCGGTAGAACGCCGAAATCTCACCGTAGGCAAGAACAGCGAACAAATCCGGGACGCCCGGATGGTCCGAAGGGATGCGCGCCGGTGCGGTGACTTCAGCCTGCTTCGATGGGGTGGAGTCCATGGTCTAGGACTCTAATGCGTTAGCGAGGCGGTGGCCTCTTAGCGTCACCGACGCGTCGGCGTCTTAGCGTGACCGACGCGCCGCGCTCTCAGCGACACCCACACGCCGTCACAGCGCTTGGTTAGCCGGGGACGCTACAATGAGCGGATAGGAGTCGCGTTCGCTCGTGCAAACGACGCCACCGGCCCCTATGCGTTTATGTGCGCGCACCTGACCGACGGTCGGTGCCCATGCCCCGCCGAAACGATGTCGGCCCGGCGGCGTGGACCCACCGTAGGGCCTCCTAGGCCCACCGCATCGGAAGAGGAAAGACGAGTATCGGCAGGTCACACCGCCGAGAAGTCAACTGGGATACTTTACCGGTCGAACCACGACCTAACCCTCCACCTCGTGCGTGCGTGCTGCTACGAGGAAGGCTAGACCCCTGAGCAAGATCACGATCGACACGATTACCGAGCCATCAGCCGACGCTCCCGTCGCCGAAACCACACTTTCAGCGCAGCTCGATGACACGCATACTCCCCCGACGTTCGGTGAACTGGGTGTCCGCGACGAAATCGTCCAGGCACTGTCCGCTATCGGTATCGAACGCACCTTCGCCATCCAGGAACTGACCCTGCCGCTCGCCCTCGCTGGCGACGACCTGATCGGCCAAGCCCGCACCGGTATGGGCAAGACCTTCGGTTTCGGTGTTCCGCTGCTGCATCGCGTCAGCACCGCGTCCCAGACGGCGGCCCTCGACGGTACGCCTCGCGCGCTCGTCATCGTGCCCACCCGCGAACTGTGCATTCAGGTCGCCAAAGACCTCGAGAACGCCTCGACCAACCTGCCTGGCAGCGGCCCCAAGGGCAAACTTGAGGTGCTGTCCATTTACGGTGGCCGCCCGTACGAGCAGCAGATCGACACCCTCCGTAAAGGCGCCGACGTCGTCGTCGGCACCCCGGGTCGTCTGCTTGACCTCGCCACCCAGGGGCATTTGATCCTCGGCAAGATTGAGGTCCTCGTTCTTGATGAGGCCGACGAAATGCTCGATCTCGGGTTCCTACCCGACATCGAACGCATCCTCACGATGGTCCCGGAGAAGCGTCAGACGATGCTGTTCTCAGCAACCATGCCCGGACCAATCATCACCCTGGCCCGCACCTTCTTAACGCGCCCCACACACATTCGGGCAGAAGAGCCCGCATCGTCGGCGGTGCATGAGCGCACGACGCAGCGGATCTACCGGGCGCATGCACTCGACAAGGTCGAACTCGTAGCCCGTGTCCTTCAAGCCGATGGCCGCGGCGCCACCATGATCTTCACCCGCACCAAGCGGACCGCACAGAAGGTTTCTGACGAGCTAGCCGAACGCGGTTTCGCTGTCGGCGCCGTCCACGGCGACCTCGGCCAGATCGCCCGCGAGAAGGCCCTCAAGTCGTTCCGTAGCGGCAAGATCAACGTTCTCGTCGCCACCGACGTCGCCGCACGCGGTATCGATATTGACGACGTCACCCACGTCATCAACTACCAGTGCCCCGAAGACGAGAAGACGTATGTGCACCGCATTGGCCGCACCGGCCGCGCGGGACGCACCGGCACCGCCGTCACCCTCGTCGATTGGGACGACGTATCGCGCTGGCAGCTCATCGACAAGGCACTCGAATTGGGCACGCCCGATCCGGTGGAGACATACTCAAGCTCACCGCACCTGTTTGAAGAACTCGGCATCCCCGAGGGCACCACGGGCACCGTCGCAAAGCCGCGTCCCGCCGCTGACAGCGACGCATCTGCCAAGCGCGAGCCGCGGGAGAAGAGCGAGCGTCCGGCACGCACCCGCACTCGTTCGCGTCAGCGCACCCGCGGCGGTAAAACCGCCGGCGACACCGCAACTGGCGACGCCGCAACTGCTTCCGCGCCCGCTCAGGACACGGCCAGCGCCGGTCAGAGTGATGTAGCTAAGGATTCCGGCACCGGTGACGGTGCGCCTCGTCGTCGCCGTAGGCGTCGTCGTCCGGCAGCGGCTGCAGCAACCGGTTCTGCGTCCGACTAGATTTGGGGCGTGCTACCTCCTGAGCGGCGTACTCGCGCCGACCTGTTGATTGCGGCTGCCATCGCAGTGGTCGTGCTGGTGACGTTAGGTGTCACCTGGCTGCGTAGCGACGCTCGCGCTACCGAGTCGATGACGGCCGCTACCCCTGCGGTGGTACCAGAACCGGCGACGCAGATTCCGGAGATTCTGCGTGCTGTGTGGGATGCACCAAGCGGCGCAACCACTTTCCCCGTGGTTGAAGGCGGGGCTGTTGTCTCTGCGGACGGCAGCACCGTCATCGGCCACGACCCCGAGACCGGTGAGCAATTGTGGCGCTATTCCCGCGATCTGGAGTTGTGCGGCGTGGTTGGCGCGTGGCAGCGCGCAATTTCAGTCTTCCGTGATGATCGCGGCTGCTCACAGGTGACGGCCCTGGATGCGTCGTCCGGGGTGCGGGCTGCCCAGCGCAGCAGCGACGCTGACAGTGATGTCACCCTCGTTGGTGGTGGCACGTATCTGGTTGTTTTCGGCGATCAGCGGCTGGAATCGTGGCGCTCAGATTTGGTTCGCACCGTCGAGTACGGGCGGGTTGATGCCCCGGTGAACCCGGGCAAACAGCCGCGCCCAGAGTGCAACCTCGTCGACGCGAAAGCCAATGGCAGTCGACTCGTTGTCCTGGAACAATGCCCAGGTGAGAACGTCGAGCGGCTGAGCCTGCTCGCGCCCGCACCCAGCGACGCACAGGAGCCGCAAGAGTTCAGTTCGAAGATTCTCGCTGAGGTCGATCAGCCCGGCGCCCGTATCGTCGCGGTGGCTGGCGAACGCACCGCGCTGT
>JAAYXN010000087.1 GCA_012515885.1 Rhodococcus sp. (in: high G+C Gram-positive bacteria) | reverse complement strand
GCTGTCCCTGGCGTTGGGTTGCCTCACCGGCGGTACTTGGTGGCAGCGTGGCCTCGTCGCAGGTTTTGTGCACTGGGTGGCCAACGTGTCGCTGTTCTTCTTTGCGGACCCCGCCGCCGCGCTTGAAGGTGAGGCGACCGCAGGGTTGCCCTTCGTAGTTCCGCAGCTCGCGCTCGGCCTCGTGATGTGGTTGTGGTACCGACGCCGAATCACTGCATAAGACCAGGATTACTCAGGTATCAGATGTTGCTGCCCTGTCGGCTCTGCTAACGTCAGCGAAATGGATGCCGCTCAATTGAATGAAACGGATGACGTTGCGATTCCGCCGTTAACTGTCGGTACGGCTATTCGAGCTGTGAGCCCACAATTCCTTGCACTCTCTGTCATGCTGTCGATTCACGGTGTCGGCTTGGCGGTGTGGTCGGGCAGCTTCGACGCGGGTCTGGCGGTCTTATCGATTATCGGACTGATGTGTCTGCACATCGCAATCAATGTCTTTAACGACTGGCACGACTGGTGCCGAACAGTTATCGACCATTACACCGAGCACACTGCGTTCTCCGGCGGCAGTGGCATGCTGCCCCGTGGTGAAATCACCCCGCGAGCCGCACTTGGCATTAGTTGCACGGGGTTGGCGATTGGCGTCAGCATCGGCCTATACATGACCTGGCGGTGCGGCTGGCCGGTCTTTGTCATCGGTGTCGCCGGTGTCACGGCCGTCATCTTCTATACGCCGGTGTTCGCAAAGCTCGGCATCGGTGAGATCGTCGCCGGACTTGGGTTGGGCACGCTCCCGGTGGTCGGGATTTTCTACGTTTTGGTCGGCACAATCACTCCGGCCGCGTGGTGGTCGGCGGCGGCGTCGGGGTTCCTGACGTACAACCTGCTGCTGGTTAATGAGTTCCCGGACGCTTATGCAGATGCCCTTGGCGGACGTCGGCACATGGTCATCCTGTTGGGTCGACCGAGAGCTGCGCGCCTTTTCGCCGTGATGGAAATTAGCGCGTTCGTCGTAATCATTGCTGGAGTGATCGCTGGGGTTTTGCCGCCTTGGGCGCTGCTCGGGCTCATCGGACTGCCGTTTGCGATCAAGTCAATTGTTTTCACTTTCCGCCACAATGCGGACCCGGACGAGATGCCGCCAGCGCAAGCGAATCACGTGCTCTCAACGCTATCGCTGAACACTTTCCTCGGCGTTGGTTACATCATCGCGGCATTCTTGGGCTGAACCCGCTTGGGCTGAACCCGTCGGGGCGTGGGCCCGTTGGGCGTGGACAGACCTGGCCAGGAGCGTGGACAGACCTGGCCAGGTTAGACCCGGCCAGGCCGTCCGTCGGGTCAGCCGCACCTGTTGCCCGTCCGTCGGGTCAGCCGCAACCTGTTGCCTGACCAGAACAGAACGCTCATCCGTCAGACGTGGGCTGGTGTGGGCCGAGGCAGACCCGCCGCCCGGTACGCCTGCTCCTCATCCAACGTCTCGTGAATCATGAGCTCGGCAACAATCGCGTCTAGTCGGTCACGGTTTTCGGCAAGCAACTGCAGGGCCTCCGCCTGACACTCAGCGATAATCCGCCGAGCTTCGTCGTCCACGTCTGCCAGTGTTGCTTCGGATATGCCGAGCTGTCTGGGGTCACCCTCACGAGTGAGAACGGTCATTGCACCCACCTTCTCGGACATGCCCCAGCGACCCACCATTTGCCGCGCGATGGCTGTGACTTGCTCCAAGTCGTTGTCAACCCCGGTGGTAGTTACTCCGTAGACGGTCTGTTCGGCGGCCCAGCCACCCAAAGCACCAATGATGCGGCCCCGCAAGTGAGCCTCGTCGTACCCATAGCGGTCGCGGTCCGGAGTCGACACGGTCACCCCAAGCGCCTGTCCGCGCGGGATGATCGAGATACGTCGCACCGGGTCAGAACCAGGCTGGAGCATGCCGAGCAGGGCGTGCCCAGCTTCGTGATATGCGGTTTTGCGCAGTTCATCTTCCGGGATGACGACGTTGCGCGCCACGCCGAGCTGTACCTTCTCCAGCGCTGCCAGCAGGTCGGCCTGGGTGACGGTTTTCGCTTCTTGTTTGGCCGCAAGAATGGCGGCTTCGTTGACGAGGTTGGCCAACGCGGCGCCAGTCATGCCGGGCGTTGTCTGAGCGACCGCGCCGAGGTCCACGTCGTCGTCCAGGGGAACTGAGCGGGTGTGAACCTTGAGAATCTGTTCGCGACCCACTACGTCGGGCGCGTGCACGGTGATTGTGCGGTCGAAGCGGCCGGGTCTGGTGAGGGCCGGATCGAGCACGTCGATGCGGTTAGTGGCGGCCATTACGACCACGCCTTCGGAACCGTCGAAACCATCCATCTCGGTGAGGATCTGGTTGAGGGTTTGCTCGCGTTCGTCGTTTCCGCCGACGACGCGGCCGCCAGCTCGGGACCGACCGATTGTGTCGATCTCGTCGATGAAGATGATTGACGGCGCGACTTTGCGGGCTTCGTCGAACAGCTGACGTACCCGCTGCG
>JAAYXN010000010.1 GCA_012515885.1 Rhodococcus sp. (in: high G+C Gram-positive bacteria) | reverse complement strand
CGGGTCACGTGGGCGCACCGAGATCCGAATACTTTTCGCATTTGACCCCGAGCGTCGAGGCATTCTATTGATCGCTGGAGATAAATACGGCAACTGGAACCGCTGGTACCGAGAGCACATCCCGCAAGCCGATGAAATCTTCGACGCACAACTGCACCGATTGAAAGGACAGTGGTAGCGATGCCGATGTCGCTCGACGACCTCATTTCCAAGCACTCGCTTGATCCTGACCTGATCGAGACTCACAAGCAGCAGATGGCTGATCAGGTTCGGGGATACCGACTTCGAGAGCTACGTGAGGCTGCTGGCCTCACCCAGACCCAACTCGCAGAACGGATCGGCGTCAGCCAACGTCAAATTTCGAAGATTGAGCGCGGCGATCTCAACAATTCGAAGCTAGGAACTATCCGCAAGTACGCCGCAGCAATTGGGGGAGACATCGTCATCGAGTACTCAACTGGGACTGGGCGCATCCAGGTTGCCTAATCGACTACCCCCACCAACTTGCTCACGGTGACTCTTAGTCGTCACCTATGGTCCTTCGCGCGTTCACCGAGCTGACGCCTGCTAGGCGAACGGCCTTCCTAGCGTGCCCGAGGTAAACAACAATACTTATCACACCTCGGGAGCTTTCTGGTGAGCGTTCTTAAGCCTCTGGCCCTGTTCGTCAAACATGACGGGCACTCGTCGCGCGCATCGGTAACGTGCCGATACAAGTGCGGCGATGCCTGCTCACACGAAGTACCAAACAACTCGTCCGGCGAATACTTCCGCGACATTGCCCGCACCGCACTCACCCGCCGCGGCGTCCTCCGCGGCAGCGCCATGGCAGTGCTCGCCGTCGGCGCAGGTAGCGCCCTCGTCGCCTGCGGTGACAACGACGGCGCTGACGGCACGGGCAGCGGATCCGGCAGCGGCGGAGACAGCGCGGCCCCCAAAGGCACTGACTTCCAGGCAGTCGCCCCCAACACCGAAGACGTCGTCGTAGTCCCCGACGGCTACGACAGCGACATCGTCATCCGCTGGGGCGACGCCGTCCTGCCTGATGCTCCCGAGTTCGATTTCGCGAACCAAACTGGTGACGCTCAGGCCAAGCAGTTCGGATTCAACAACGACTTCGCTGGCCTCCTGCCCATCCCGGGTGAACCCAACTCGTTCGTGCTCGTCGTCAACCACGAGTACACGACTGAGCCGTTCATGTTCTTCGGATACGACGAAGAGAACCCCACCGAAGAACAGTTCCGCATTGCCATCGCTGCACACGGTTTGACCGTCGTGCAGGTCGACGGCGAATCCGGGTCGGGACGCCTCACGCCCGCATTCGGCCAGTACAACCGTCGTATTACCGGGGCCACCGAGTTTGTGGTGACCGGCCCGGCAGCTGGGTCTGACCTGCTCAAGACCGCCGCGGACCCCACCGGAACCAAGGTTCTCGGCACCCTCAACAACTGTGCTGGTGGCGTGACCCCTTGGGGCACCATCCTTTCCGGTGAAGAGAACTTCAACCAGTACTTCGGCAACGCCGAATCCGTCACTGATCCTGTTGTTGCCGAGCGTCTTTCGCGCTACGGAATCAAGGGCGCTGCGTCCGAACGCAAGTGGGAGCGCTTCGATCCGCGTTTCGACATCGCGCAGGAACCTAACGAGGTCAACCGGTTTGGCTACATCGTCGAGATTGATCCGTGGGATCCGCAGTCAACGCCGATCAAGCACACGGCGCTGGGTCGCTTCAAGCACGAAGCGGCCACCATCCACATCACTGACGACGGCACCGTCGTTGCCTACAGCGGCGACGACGAGCGTTTCGACTACATGTACAAGTTCGTCTCCAGCCGCAAGATGCAGTCCGGCGACGGCCAGGCAGCCATGCGCCACAACCTGACGCTGCTCGATGCAGGCACGCTGTATGTCGCCAAGCTCAGTGGCAACTCCGAGGACGAGATCGACGGCTCCGGAAAGCTGCCGTCAGACGGCAAGTTCGATGGCACCGGCGAGTGGATTCCGTTGCTCATCACCCACGAAGATGGCCGCGGCGAGTCGCTCGTTGATGGGATGAGCGCAGAAGAAGTGACCGTCTTTACCCGCCTCGCTGGCGACAAGGTCGGGGCAACGAAGATGGACCGCCCCGAAGACTTCGAGCCGAACCCGAAGACCGGCAAGGTTTACGTCGCGCTGACCAACAACAGCAACCGTGGCACCGAAGGCAAGGCTCCCGCAGACGAAGCGAACCCCCGCTCGAACAACAAGAACGGCCAGGTCCTCGAGATCGACGACGATCACGCCGGGACGAAGTTCACGTGGAACCTGCTGCTTGTGTGTGGTGATCCAGAAGCTGCGGACACCTACTTCGGCGGATTCGACAAGAGCCAGGTCAGCCCCATTTCTTGCCCCGACAACCTGGCGTTCGACCCGCACGGCAACCTGTGGGTGTCGACGGACGGCAACGCTCTGGGCTCGAACGACGGCCTGTTCAGCGTCGTGCTGGACGGCGATCGCCGCGGCGAGACGAAGCAGTTCCTTACGGTGCCGGTCGGTGCGGAAACCTGCGGTCCGATCGTCACCGAAGACCGTGTCATCGTGTGCGCGCAGCACCCGGGCGAGCTTGATGATGCGAGTGCCGACAACCCGATGTCGCACTGGCCTGACGGTGGAGATTCGCAGCCCCGCCCGTCCGTCGTTGTTGCCTGGAAGAAGGACGGCCGCATCGGCGTCTAGTCGCTAGTCCCTGTTCCCGCTCTAACCGGGACGGGGTTAGCTGCCGAAGAACAGCGGGTGGTTCATGTTGGCGAGGTCTCGGAATGAGCCCATGCTGCCGTTGTAGTTGTTGAGGTCGACGTTGCTGACAATGCCGGGCAGACGTCCGGAATCGGTGTATTGCCAGAACGACCAGTATGGCCAACCGCCTGGCAGTGGGCCGGGTGCGTTACGTCCGTTGTAGTCGGCGATCCACAGCGGGTACTGCGTGAACTCGCGGGTATCTGCCATCGCGGTGCGCCAAAAGTTTGGGTACGTGTAGATGATCGGTTGGCGCCCGGTGAGGGAGCGGACGGTGCTCAGGTAGCGGTGCGTCCAGTCGATGAGTTGTGCGGGCGGCACGCCGCGGCTGTCTTCGAGGTCCAGGACGGGCGGCATGTCGCCTGGCCCGTTCATGCCGAGGACGACGGTCGCGTAGAAAGCGGCCTGGGCCTCGGGGGATTCGCGTGGATCGGCGTAATGGTATGTGCCGCGGGCGAGCCCGGCAGCACGCATCTGCAGGCTGTCCTGTACGAAGTACGGGTTGACGTAGTTGAGCCCCTCGGTGGCTTTAACCATCGCGAAGGTCTGGCCCGAGGCGCGTACCGCGAACCAGTCGATGGGCGCCCCGCCCGGGTGCTGCCAGGATGCGACGTCGGGGCCGCGTACCGGCTCGGCGGATGCTACCGCGCTGGTGAGCGCGCCTCCACCAAACACCATGGCGGCCAGAAGAACCGCGGCTGTCCGTCGTCCAGTTGGCACTCGCATGGCCTCGACTGTAACGGCGCCTGGGCTCACGTGAATAGTCTTTGGTGACTACTCATGAACAGCGGGGTTTCAGCCCAACCAGTCGAGTACGGCGGCCGCGGTCCACGACTGCTGCATACTGCCAAGTGGTTCACCGGTGAACGGTTCGTAGTATTCGGCGAAGCTGCCGTCGCTGGCTTGACGCAGCCCTTCCGTTTTCAGGACGTGGGAGCGTTCTGCCCAACCGCGGCGGGCGAACGCCCACGAAAACAGCCAGCTCATCACGGGCCATACCGGTCCGCGCCAGTATTCGCGGGGCCGGAAGTCACGCGAGATCGGCGACGTCGACGGCGGCAGTGCGTACCGAAGATCCGGGTGCCCACAGAATTTCGGTCCTTCAAAGGTGCGGACGAGGTTGCGTTCGGCGTCGCGGCTGAGCCCGCCGCACAGCAGTGGCGCGAACATGGCGAGCGTTTCGGTGCCGATCCATCGTCCGCTGCGAAGGTCGAAATCTTTTGCGGCACCGGTGCGTTCATCGGTGGTGCTGATGACGCCGTCACGGAATTTTTGCGCCCAGTCGTAGAGTTCACGCACATCCGAGCGTGGGCGTGAATGCTCTTCACCGATTTCGGCGAGCACCTGGCAGGCCATGGAGAACACGGCGCTGACGAACACGTCCTCGACCGCGAAGCTCATCGCCGTCCCCAACTCGGTGTCGTCGTAACGCACCTGCTTCATTTCTTCCAGAAGCCACAGGTAGCGGTCGTATTCACCGTTGGTGGGACGCTGCGAAGTATCGCTGACGACGACGAGGTCTTCGCGCGAGTACGGCGGGACCGCGCCGGCGAGGACGTTGGCGTAGGCGCCGTCCCATCGCGGCGAGTTGTCCATCCCTGATTCCCACCCGTGGAATAGGGCGATGCGGCCGTTGCCGTCGAGGTCGCGGGCGGTGGCGAGCCAGCGGTGCCAGCGCACGAGGTCCGCCCAGCGGCGGTTGAGGAATTCTTCGGCGACAGCGCGCGTGGTGCGTCCGTGGCGGCGTGAATGGTCGAGGATGCGCTGCACGGCGATCGCATGCACGGGGGGTTGGGTGATGCCGGAAGTGTGCACTTCGGCGGGGGCGTGGACGGCGAGTGAGCGGGTATCCCACCTGGTTGGGCCAGGAAAATAGCCGTCGACGCCATTGGCGAAGACGATGTGGGGGATCATCCCGTTTTTCCATTGAGCCGACAGCAACGTGTCCAGTTCGACGACGGCGCGCTCCACCGAAAGCGGGGCTAGGCCGACGGCGACGAACGCCGCGTCCCAACTCCACATGTGCGGGTACAGCTTGGGGGCCGCGCTGGTCATCGTGCCCAGGTCGTTGCCGCGCAACAGGTAGGCGGCGCGTGCCGCCAGCTGGGTGGGAGTGAATCCGCGTTCGGCCATCCCCTCATTTTCCGCTTACCCCGCGGTTTCTGCTTGGGTTGCGCCGCGTTGTGTTGCTTACAGCACTCCCAACACCCTTGCGCATATACCATGGGGGGGTATGTTAGTGGGTGTTGGAGCAGTACTCATCACCGGAAGGACATCCCCCTGCCATGAGCGCCATCACCGTCACCGTTACCGGCATGACCTGCGGACATTGCGTGTCCTCCGTACGCGAAGAGGTCAGCGAGATCCCCGGTGTTGCTTCCGTGGAGGTGGACCTGGCGAGCGGCAAGGTCACCATCGACGCCGACCGCGACATCAGCCGCGATGCCATCGCTTCTGCCGTGGCGGACGCGGGATACCAGCTCACAGACTGACCATGATCACCAAAACTGCCCTGATGACCCTCGCCGCGTTTGCCGCGGTTCTGGCGGTGCTGTTCATCGTCGGCTATCTCCTTGGTGCCGCGTTCGGCCCGGAATCGGTGGAGCCGGACACGCACGATCACGGACTGCGCAGCCCGGTGTCCGCACTCGTCGTCGCTGAGGAGGTGTAGTCATGAGCACCACGACCGATCACATTGAACTTGAGATCGAGGGCATGACCTGCGCGTCGTGCGCCAACCGCATCGAACGCAAGCTCAATAAACTCGACGGCGTCGACGCGAGCGTCAACTATGCGACGGAGAAGGCCCGCGTCGACTACGCCGGTGGCGTGTCGATCGAGACGCTCCTGAAAACCGTCTCCGACGCCGGGTATTCCGCGCGGGTGCCGCGGCCAGTCCAGGATCAGGCGCCCCAAGAGGACGCCGCCCCAGATCCGACCGATGCGCTGCGTCAACGAGTCCTCATTTCGGCGGCACTGAGCATCCCGGTCATTGCGATGGCGATGGTCCCGGCCTGGCAGTTCACGTACTGGCAGTGGTTGTCGTTGACGCTGGCCGCACCGGTCGTGGTGTGGGGCGCGTGGCCGTTCCACAAGGCCGCGTGGGCCAACCTCAAGCAGGCCACCGCCACCATGGACACCCTCATCTCGATGGGCACCCTCGCGGCGTTGGGGTGG
>JAAYXN010000086.1 GCA_012515885.1 Rhodococcus sp. (in: high G+C Gram-positive bacteria) | reverse complement strand
TGCTCGGTCTACTCTCGCCATTCCTGCTCGTGGGCGCGGTGATGTTCATTCCAATCCTGGACATGCTGCTCGCCATCGTCCGACGCACTCGTGCCGGGGTCAGTCCGTTTAGCCCCGACAAAATGCACCTGCATCACCGGCTCTTGGAGATCGGCCACTCGCATCGCCGCGTCGTTCTGCTGATCTATTTGTGGGTCGGAATTTTGGCGTTCGGTGCCGTCGGGAGCGCGTTGTTCGATCGACGACTCGTCGTCCTGCTGGTGGCAGGCGGGTTGGTGTTCGCGCTAGTGATCACGGCGGTGCCTGCGTTGCGTAGTTCCGACGTCGATGCAGGGGACGCTGAGGCCGAGCGTGACGGCCCCGAACCCTTCGATGGGGGCGATACGCGCGCTGGTCGGGCAGGCGGGTCTGCCTGATCGCGACGCTCACGCAGGAGGGGTGAATCGGACATCGGCTAAGGTGGAGCACCGTGAGTACCCCAGATTCCACCCCCGATTCCACCGCAGGCCCCACTCCCGATCCGATGTTGACCGTTCCGGGCGGTTCGACGGATGCGTTGAAGCGTGCCGTGCGCTACGGCGTGATTGGGCTCGTGGTCCTCACCGTGGTGGGCGTTGCCGTCGCGGGTCTGGCTCTCGGATCACGCGGGGTGTGGGGTGCACTGATTGGCGCGGCTGTCGGTGGTGGGTTCATCCTGCTCACGGCGGTTACCGTGTTGGTGACCGCTAAGCTGCCGCCCATGACCGCGGCCGCGGTGTTGATGGGTGGATGGCTACTCAAAATGGTCATTGCTCTGATCGTGTTGGGGCTACTGAATCCTCTGGACTTCTACAGCCGCACGGCGCTGGTGCTCGTGATGATCGGTGCTTTGATCCTTGTGTTGGGCGCCGAGACATACGGGGTACTGGCAAGTAAGATGCTCTACGTCGAACCAGAAGGCTCCGAGAAGAAGCCTGGTCAGGCATAAAATACTGGCGAGTAACTTAGAGTTACGAAACTCGCCAGTAACAAACAGGGACCCCCATCTACACACTGTCGTAGATGTCTTGATAGAGTTCGCGCCAAGCGAGCACAACTAGGTTTCTACCCCGGAGCAACCGGGGTGATACCACTGTGATTTGCAGGCGGATGCCATGCGCAACCGCCGAGTCGACGAGGTCGCCGACGCCGACAGCGAGTCCTTCGGGAGGACGCTGACGAATTCGCGAGTCGATATCGTCGGCTAGTAGATCGTCACGTCCGATCGAACCACCACTGTCCGATCGAACCGCAGGCCGACACCGACTGCGGACCGACTACGGGAGAGACCGCTGAGCGTCACATTCATGGCCGAGGGCTATCACCCGCCTACATTGGCCGACTTCAACCCGCCTGCCATCCTGTTCGGTGGAACCCCGTTCGAAATTGATCGCCTGGTCATGCTGCGGCTGATCATGTGTGGGTTGCTGCTCCTGTTCTTCGTGATCGCACTGCGCAGCCCCAAGCTGATCCCGCGCGGCGTTCAGAACGTCGCCGAGTTCGCAATCGATTTCGTTCGCATCAACATCGCGGAAGAAATTCTCGGTAAAGAACAGGGCCGCCGATTCCTGCCAGTCATCGCGACGATCTTCTTCGTCGTCCTGGCAACAAACTTCTCGGCGATCATCCCGTTTATGAACATTTCGTCCAACGGACGAATTGCGATGCCGATGGTGCTGGCGCTGTTCGCGTGGGCGACGTTCCTCTACGTCGGTATCAAGAAGTACGGGTTCCTCAAGTACTTCAAGAGCAGCATCGTGGTGCCCGGTGTGCCGCCTGCGCTGCACGTTCTGCTCATTCCGATCGAGTTCATCTCGACGTTCATCCTGCGTCCCTTCACGCTGATGGTTCGTCTCATGGCCAACATGCTCGCCGGCCATA
>JAAYXN010000085.1 GCA_012515885.1 Rhodococcus sp. (in: high G+C Gram-positive bacteria) | reverse complement strand
CTCGACATCGGCGTGCGGTTGGTTCGCGAGTTCGGCAAGCACCGCAAGGCGCGGCCGGGTCACCCGGAGGCCGGCGGCGCGGAGTTTCTCCTCGGCGCTCTGCATGGAATCCTCGATTCTGGAGTGCGTCAAGATTACCGCTCCTGATTGTCTTGCGCAAGACAAGTCTTGCATTTAGCAATTTATGAGCGGCTTTGGTGTCCGTGTGTCAGTACGGGATTCGCGGATCCTCTGGTGCTTCGAGCACCTCGTGCAACCGCTCCAACGCGACGATGCACTGCGCTCGCTCCTCGGGGCCGAGGCGCGCCAACGCGTTACCGAGCTCACGCCGCCGACGCGCTTCCACCTTCTTGACCAACCGCCGGCCTTCCGCGGTGAGGGCCAGCACGACGGCGCTTCGGTTGCCGGCGTCCGGTCGCCGAACCAGGTGACCGGAGGCATCGAGCCGATCCACCAGGCGGGTGATCGACGAGCCCCCGACGCCCAGCACCTGGGCACATCTCGTGGCGCTGGCCGCACCCAGCTCGTCGAGCACCCGCAGCAGCCGAAACTGCGGCAGAGAGACTTCGAGATCCTCGACGCTACGCAGCGCCACACCGACAAGGTCGCTGGTGGCCAGCTGAATGGTCGCTAACTCCCGCGCTGTCGTCTCCGTCGGCTTCCTGCCCACCACGTTCGCGAGTATCCCACGCTGGAACGCAGGTTGTGCTGTGTGATCGTCGGCGCTTCTGGGCGGACTTGCGGGCTCAGCCGAGTATGACCGAGCACAGCAACGCCACCACGATCGCCGTCGCGAAGCAGACCGTAGCGCCACCGATCAGCAGAACCTCCACGCGCGGGGCAAGCATGACGACTCGTCCGGCGATGACCAGGCTGGTTCTGATCTGTCTCGAACGTCGATAACCGAGACCGAGAACGAGCAGCGCGAGCAGAGTCGCGGTGAGCGCCAACACGGTCCGTCCCGATCCGAGAGGACCGTGCGGGCGCAGCAGCACCAGCGCACCGCTGATCAGGAAACCGAATGCGGCTCGTTCCCAGGACAACAACGTGCGCTCGGCCGGCAACCCGGGCTTCTGCGGTTCTGGGTGCGGCATCTCATGCACCCGTTGGCGGCCAGACGACCAGCGCCACCAGAACCGCGATGGTGACGGCGAAGATAGCGATGCCGAGCACCAACGGGACATATGTGGACGGCAGCGCTTCCCGGCGGCGCATTGCCGCCTGCACGCGTTGCCAACGCCGCACCGCCAAGGCCGCTAACAGACCACCGCCGGCCGTCAACACCACGGCGAGGCCATGTCGCAGTCCGGGAATCCCCAAGGACGGCACGAACTGCACGACGGCGATGCCGCCGGCTATGAGCGCCAACGCTGTTCGGGTCCAGGCCAGAAAAGTCCGCTCGTTGGCCAGGGTGAAGCGGTAGTCGGGTTCCTCCTCTGCGTCCGCCGGTCGATCATCGTCAACGGAACTCATGTGACCGCATCCCCTCGAGCGCGCGCATCGATCATCAGCAGCGTACGTGTCACCGCACGTCGGAGTCGACGGCTTCGCCCCGTCGACGGGATCACTCAGGCGGTGATCCGCATTTCGGCGCCCGGGTGCGAACTGCGCGTGCCGACCACCGTGCCGCTGGTTCGTGGCTCACCGTGTCTACTTCGTCGTATCACCCAGCAACTCGCGAACCATCCGGCGTGGACCGTAGGGGCGGAGCATGTGGCTTGCCGGACGCGGGCGCACCCGTTGTGGCCACCAGAACCAGCGTCCCAGGAGGACCGCAATCGACGGGGTCATGAGTGCCCGAACGATGAGGGTGTCGAATAGGAGACCGAGGCCGATGGTGGTCCCGATCTGGGCGAGAACGCGCAGATCGCTGAACACGAACGAGGTCATGGTCGCGGCGAAAACGAGGCCGGCGGCCGTCACCACCGAACCGGTGCTGCCCATTGTGCGAACCATCCCTGTTTTGATTCCGGCGCCAAGCTCTTCTTTGAATCGAGAGATCAACAACAGGTTGTAGTCGGACCCGACGCCAAGGAGCACGACAACAGCCAGGGCGAGCACAATCCAGTAAAGCTCGACACCAAAAATGTGCTGCCAGACGAGCACCGACAACCCGAATGAGGCCCCCAACGAAAGCGCGACCGTGCCCACAATGACGGTCGCCGCGACCAGGCTGCGCGTAACCAACATCATGATGAGCAAAATGAGGCTGAGGGCGGCGATCCCGGCGATCATCAGATCGTATTTCGCGCCTTCCTGGATGTCTTTATAGGTCGCAGCGGTGCCTGCCAAAGTCATTTCAGCGCCCTGCAAGGCTGTCCCCTTGACGGCCGTATACGCGGTGTTCTTGATTGGCTCGATGTGCGCGATGCCCTCCGGCATCGCAGGATCACCTTCATGGGTGATGATCATGCGGGCCGCTTTGCCGTCGGCCGAGAGAAACATTTTCAACCCGCGCTGGAAATCGGGATTGTCGAACACTTCCGGAGGCATGTAGAAGAAATCGTCAATTTTGGCGGTGGCAAAGGCCCGGCCCATGGCGCTCGAGTTATCCGTCGAAGCCTCCATCCGCTCATAAATGCCCGCCATCGTGGCGTAGTTTGTGAGCATCAGTTCATGATTCGTCTTCTGGCTTTCGATCTGCTCAGGTATCAGTGCCACCAGCTGCGGTTGGATGGCGGTTAAATTGTCCAGGGTTTCTCTGACGCGTTCCATCTTCCCGCTGAGCTTGTCGACACCGTCGAGTGCCTCGAAGACGGACCTGAACGCGGAGCAGGACGGGACGTTG
>JAAYXN010000009.1 GCA_012515885.1 Rhodococcus sp. (in: high G+C Gram-positive bacteria) | reverse complement strand
GGCGGGTTACCCGCAAGAAGCTGAGTCTGAACACTCGATGCGGTGCCGCCGTTAGCTGTTCCACCCTGGGTGGGCTATGCGTTGACCTTGATGTTCGGGTGCTTCTGCTCGAATTCTTCAATCAGACCCGTGACCGTGTCTGTCCAGCTTCCCGCCTGAAGCAGGTTGTAGGACTCGAAGGTGATTTCGACTTCCTGGTCAGCTGAGAGCTCCGGTATGGGCTCGCCGTTGCCAGCGCCCGATGTACTCGTGCCGGTGGCACACGCAGAGAGCGCGAAAAGCCCTGCTGCTGAGGCCGCTGCCACAGCTGTGCGGCGAATGCGGAACATGAATTTTCTCCTGCAGTGTTGTTGTGGTGTGAGATCAGGCGTCGGTGAGGACGTTTGCGGGCACGGAGTCGGGGATCCACTCCAGGCGGCGCCCGGAGGCCTTGTCGAAAAGGTGTACGTGCTGCGGATCGGCAGCGAGGATGACGCGTTCGCCAGCCAACAGACCGGTGGGACGACGTCCACGCACAGCGAGTGCGCTATCGCCGACGAGGCAGTGTGCGATTTCTTCCGAACCCAGGTTTTCCACCAGGTCGACGCGCACATCGAAAGTGACATCGTCAGTCGACTCGGCGAGGCGAAGATGCTCGGGACGAACACCGAGAACAACCTCGCGTTCGTCGACGCGTCCCTGCCACAACTGGGCACGAATGCCTTCAGCGGACACGATGATTCGGTCGTCACCGCGAAGACGCGCATCAAGAAGGTTCATCGGCGGGCTGCCCAAGAAGCCTGCGACAAATACCGATTCGGGACGGTCATACACCTCTTCGGGCGTACCAATCTGTTCAACCTTGCCGCCGTCAAGAAGCGCGATGCGCGTCGCCATCGTCATCGCCGCGCGCCCACGTGCCGCTTCAGCGGCTTCGACCGTCCGCGGGTTCCATCCAGTGTCGCTGATGGCCAGTAGGACATCTCCGTCACCAAGCTGACCTGCCGCGAGCTGCTGAATGATCGCGTCCGTGGGAGCTTCAATGCGCCGACGCGTACTCAGCATCCGTGTCGCAAATGCCATGGCCGCCGGTGCGGAACCACCGTTCCCGACAACGAGTACACGGTCCGCGCCGCGCACAAGTTGTATCGCGGTACGGGCGGCGTCAGTCGAGAGCGGCGCTAATGAGCCAGACAGATCGGCAGCCACGTCGCGGATGATCGTCTCGACCAGCGACATGTCATCACCTGCCACTTCCGCGGCGGGCGCAGAATGCTCGGCGCCAAAATCACGGAGAAGCAGCATCCGGAGCTGCTGAAACCCGTCAAACCCCAAGTTTTGGCATGTCCTGACCACGGTCGCGGTCGACGTGTCAGCTGCGGCAGCAAGATCCGCGGCAGAGAACCACGCAGTGTCATGGGGCCGGTCTACGCAAGTCTGAGCGACGCGACGCTCACTGGGCGCGAGGGAAGCGAGCTGGGCACGAATCGAAGAGACGACGGTGCCCACTGGAGGCACGTCTGCCGCATTCGATGTGCGCGAAAAGCTTGTCTGCGTCATAGGCACTTGAGTAGCACCGCCAGGTGAACGCGAGAAGAACTGAGCCGCGCTGCAGGCGTCAGCCCAGTGACGCTTCACGCGAATGTTTTACGTTCTGCACATGGCAAATTTGGCGGGAAGAGAACATGAAACGTTCTCGTGAAAGTGGTTGAGCCAAATGGGGTTACAACGACCCGATAGCCCCGGCTTGCACCCGCACGGCGCGGCGGGCTCGACGGTTAATGAACTCTGCAATGAGCGGAGCGTTCTCCACCGGGACCATCCACTCGCCCTCCCGTGTGC
>JAAYXN010000084.1 GCA_012515885.1 Rhodococcus sp. (in: high G+C Gram-positive bacteria) | reverse complement strand
GCCGGCCATTGGCCCAGTGGTAGGGCGTGATGTCCTTCTCGCGGTACGAGGCCTTGGGATGTGCGCGTTCCATCCATGCTTTGGCCCACCCGACGACGAATCGGCCGGTGTGCTGGACGACCCTCGGGTAGCGAAGTGTCACCGGGGTGGCGATCAGCCAAAGGACGGTCAATACCAGTGCGGCCACCGCGAAGATGACGAGGCCCCAATAGGACTGGGTGTCGGTGCCCAACGTCATGTGGTTGAGGTTTCCGACGGCACCGGTGAGGAACACCATCGCGACGTGGCTCGCGATGAAGATCAGCATCCAGATCAGCACGGTGAAGTGGATGGTCCGCGCGACCTGGCGGTTCAGCGGACCACGTCCCGTCCCGAATCGCGCCGCGACGGCCGGGGCCTGTAGCAGGCCGGTCACGAGCGCCAGCGGCGCGGCGATGAACACCGTGATGAAGTAGGCCAGCAGTTGCAGACCGTTGTATTCGGCCCAGCCCTCGTTGGCCGGAAAGTTCAGCGACGCATATTGAATGGCCGTCGACACGGCGTTGGGAAACACCGCCCACGACTGCGGCACCAGCCGGTGCCACTGGTCGGTGGCGAAGAGCAGCACGTAAAAGATGACCCCGTTGACCAGCCACAGCAGGTCGAAACTGAAATGCCACCAGCGGGCCAGTCCGATCGAGTGACGAAGCCCCGGAATCCCCAGCTGCTTTGGCAGGGACACCGCGTCGTCCTTTGACGTCCACAATCGTGTTGGGTCGTTCTTGTCCGTGCGGTCGGCGGGCACCGGACGGCTCATCCGGAACCACTCCGTCCCCGGGCGACAGCCCGAGTTCAGGTACAGCCGTGGATGATCGGCCAGTATCTGCAGGCCCGATCGGATGATGAACATCATGAAGACGATGTTGAAGAAGTGCTGCCAGCGCAGCCACGCGGGGAACCCGGTATCGACCGGCGTGGCGTAGCTCGCTGAGGTCCCCGGGTAGCGCGCGATGAAGCTCTGCACCCAGCCGAACGTCCGCAGTTGCTGCGCGATCGCGACGACGATGACGAGTCCAACGATCCCGAGCGCGATGAGCCAAAGGATGCTGACCCACCTGCGACCGATCCGCACCGACGGCACCTGTGCCGGTACCTGGGGAATGCCGCCGGCGAACTCGGCGACGTCGACGCGCTGCTCGAAAACCCCTTTGGGCTCATGGTGATCCAGCAGGGTGTGCAATGGCGTCGCCGATGAGCGACGGTGAACCTTCGGTGCGATTGTCACGTGTTTTCCTCCATAGGACAGGTGGCGGTGGCTTCGCTGGTGAGGTCAACCCCGCACACTTCCGTCCAACACCCGCTGGCTGGACCGTCCCTGGCGACTAGCTGTAGGCACGCTGAGAACGGCTTACGGCGGCGTCGAATATGGAGCCTGGCCTGCGGCGATCGGTTGATGTGACGTTGCACATACCGCAGGCTTCGATGACCGGGCCCGTGGTCTCGACCGAGCCGAAATCACTTGTGTCACTTTGCTTTCTTCCGTCTCAACCCGACGAGTTTTGTCGGTATATCGAACTAGTGTTCGAAATATGAGTTCGGGTGCGACGTCGGATCGGGAGACCATCGTGGCGGCTTTCGATGCGCTCGACTCCGCCTTCGATTCGGTGCTCGGGCTGCAGTTCGACGTGATGACGGACGCCG
>JAAYXN010000083.1 GCA_012515885.1 Rhodococcus sp. (in: high G+C Gram-positive bacteria) | reverse complement strand
CGTCAACTACCGCGCAGCAGTCGTCCTCAACGCCGTGATCGCCTGGTCGAAAGAATTGTCAGACACGCCCTAGACGGCCTTTACCTGGGACCGTTTGTGCTGCGCGCGCACACGCCTCAAGACGTGAGTCGGGGGAATCTGCCTTCCCCGGGTTCGGTGACGTGTCCGCTGGCGCCTGTTCCGGATCGCCTGCTTGATCGCTGCCGGGCGCTGCCGGTGCTGAGTTCCTGAAAAGTCGAACTCAGAACCGGCGAGCGACCTTACGTTACGCGCTGCTCGTACGAACACGCGTGCATCCGATGCTTTAGGTCAGCCCGGTCGTCAACCGAAATAACGAACTCGGAGCAGACCTGCGAGCCCCGCAGAGCCACTGCCGCACATAGGGACGGGCCGGACGCGTCATCGAGGGTCAACAGGGCCGGTGTTCCGTCGTGCCGGCTGGTCAATTCGGGCAGAAGTATCCAAACCGCGAATGGGGTACTGTAAGTACCTGGTACTGTGCGAACACCCATCGCGGAGGGCTGTTCAGCAAGGTGAAGGAGAATCAGTATCGCTACGGAACTTGCTGGTCGTGCGACAGACAGTCTTGCGACCTTCGGAAACACGATTGCCCTCGCCGGCCAGGCATTACGGTGGGCCGTGCACGACATTGTCACCGGACGGTTTCCTTTCCGGGAGGTCGTTGTACAGACCTGGTTCGTCATCACCGTCACGACGTTGCCGGCGATCCTGGTGGCGATTCCGTTCGGCGTTATCGTCTCGGTGCAGGTCGGAAGTCTGACCCAGCAGGTCGGGGCCACGTCCATCGCCGGCGCCGCTGGTGGACTCGGGATCATTCAGCAGGGGGCACCGATCGTCACAGCCCTTCTGCTCGGTGGTGCGGCAGGGTCAGCCATCGCCTCTGACCTCGGCGCACGCACCGTCCGTGAAGAAATCGATGCCATGGAAACTCTTGGACTCAATCCGACCCGTCGAGTCGTCGCACCGCGGTTCGTTGCGGTTCTCATCGTCGCTCCAATGTTGTGCATGCTGATCGTGTTTACCGGTCTCGTGGCCGGCTACATCCTGAGCGTCAACGTCCAGGGCATCACGCCCGGAAGTTACGTCGCCTCGTTCGCCTCGTTCGCCTCGTCGGCGGACATCCTGGTGGCACTGATCAAGTCATTGGTGTTCGGTCTCGTGGTCGTGGCGATCGCATGTCACCGGGGTCTGTCCACGAAAGGCGGCCCGAAGGGTGTGGCCCAATCTGTCAACGCCACCGTGGTCCTGGGGGTGGTGGCGTGCTTCGTCATCAACGTGGTCATCACCCAGCTGACAATCATGTTCGTCCCGCAGACCATCGGATGACGGAGAACACGTGACCGCAGTACCATCCACCCGTTTCACTTCGGTCACTCGTCCGATCGTGCGTTCTGTGACGCCCCTCGCCGAAGTCCCCGCACAACTCGGGCACATCACCACATTCATCATCGACACCGTCGCAGGAATTCGTCACGTCGCGACCACCTATCGACGACAGACGCTCTTGTACATACAGGAGTTTGCCTGGGGACGAGGCGCTGTTCTGGTCGGCGGGGGTACCGCAGTCGTGCTGGTCATTCTCGGAATGGCTGTCGGGGCATCTATCGGCATCCAGGGTTACGCCTCGCTGGACCTGGTGGGGATGGGGTCTCTTACCGGGTTCATCTCGTCATACGCCAACACTCGGGAGTTGGCACCGATGATCGCTGCGATCGGCTTTGCAGCCCAGGCCGGCTGTCGCCTCACTGCGGAGATCGGTTCGATGCGCATCGCCGAAGAGATCGACGCACTCGAATCGATGGCGGTGCGGCCGATTCCATACGTCGTCAGCACACGCGTGGTCGCAGCGATCACCACCATCATCCCGCTCTACATCGTGACGCTGATACTAAGTTTCGCCGCGGCCAAGCTGGTCGTCATCCTGCTACACGGCCAGTCAGGTGGCACCTACGACTTCTATTTCAATGCGTTCCTCAAACCGCAGGATCTGGCGTTCTCAGTCATCAAGGTCCTGATTTTCGTAGTTTCGGTCGTCATCATCCACAGCTACCAGGGTTTCTACGCCACCGGTGGAGCAGAAGGCGTCGGCCGCGCGTCTGGTCGAGCGATCCGCAGCAGTCTCATCGTCATTGTTGTGGAGGACATGATCTTGACCCTGCTGATGTGGGGCTTCGATTCGGGCGTCAGGATTTCGGGCTAGGGGTTGAAGTGGCTGTTTATAAAGATCCGTCAGGGCGCGCGCCCTCAATAACAAATTTGACACTGCGTGGGATTGGGGTCCTCGTCGTAGTGGTGGTTGCGGCCTATTTTCTGGTGTCAAACGCAACCGGAAAATTTGAAGATAACAAGACAGTGACGATCACCACCGACGCGATTGGTGACGGGTTGAAGGGCGGATCGGAGGTGAAGTATCGGGGCCTCACGGTGGGCAAGGTGTCCTCGGTGTCGGTGCGCGACCAAAGCACGTCTGTGAAAATTGAGCTCACCGGAGTGAACGACGACATCCGGTTGCGTCAGGGCTTGGCGGTGAATTACACGTCCGCCAACGCGCTGGGGCCGACGGCACTGGATATTGTCGACCCCGGGCAGGGAGCGCTCATCCGTGATGGCGGCAGTGTCTATGTGAGCAAGCAGCAGTCCGAACAAACGTCGGTCTCGACCCTGATTCGAAAACTTTCCAAGCTGGTCAATGCTCTCGATCAGCCGGCGTTCAATTCTGTGGTGAAGTTTGTCGTCGACGATTCCCAAACGTTTGCCGACGCCGGCAAACTCATGTTCCAGATCGCACAGCTCACTCGGGACGTTCAACAGCGGCCAGTGGGCCAGGATTTGGCGATCGCGGCAGACGTGTCCGAGGGTGTTGCCGACTTCATGAAGCCGTTCATTCCGGGCATCCTCATAAACGTCGACATCGCTGACTTCTTCGCCACCGACGAGGCCATCAAACAGACCAAGGGCAACCTCAACGACACCGGCGAGGTCCTGTTCGGCGCACTCGGAGGACTGTTGAACAAAAACTACCCGGCGTTGAGTTCACTACTGGACGTCGGCCTCGATCTGGCGAGGCCAGTCGCCAGATCGGCCTCGGGGCTCGCGCGGACCGTTTACACCATCCCGCAGATCCTGGACAGCATCGACAAGGCCACGCCGCAGGTCGGCGAGCGAGTACAACTTCAGGTCGCCCTGGTAGTGCAGACGTCACCTGCGCTGCAGAGCGCGCTTGCAGTAGGAGGACCGAGGTAGATGAAGCTCAAGTCGTTAACTCCCACCATCATCAAGATCGTCGCGTTCGCCGCAGTCATCGGCGTTCTCACCTACGTGATCATCGCCATCCTCCAACCCAGCTCGGATGGACCGAGTTCTGAACGATCAGCGGTCTTCTCCGATGCCTCCGGGCTCAAACCTCGCGACGGTGTGCGGCTGGCTGGAGTCAAGGTCGGTTATGTGACGGCGATCGACCTGAACGGGCCCACGGCGGTCGTTCATTTCCAACTGAACGACGACATCACGATCACATCGAAAACCACCGCCGCCGTGCGTTATCAGAATCTTCTCGGACAGCGATATGTCGAATTGATCGGTGCGGCACAGGGGAAGACACAGGGGGAACTCACACAGGTGGCGCTCGACAAGACCATTCCCTCATTTGATGTGTCCACCTTGTTCAACGGATTCAAGCCGGTGTTCGACACGCTTAATGCCGACGAGATCAATGAACTGCAGTCCAATTTATTGCGCGTTGCTCAAGGTGATGGAAGGGGCATATCGCCTGTTCTGAAGCAGATCGCCAACATCACCGCCTACGGGAACCAGCGGTCTGAGATCATCACGAATATTGTGACGAGTCTCGGCCAGGTCTCCGACCAGCTCGAAGGCCGCTCGGCGGAGATGGTCGAACTCGTCGACAAGCTGGGATCGATCGTCGACGCCTTCAGCCGCGTGAGTGACCGGCTGCGAGAGTCGCTACGCGAGGTCAACCGGTCCATGTCGAAGACGGTCCTCACCGGCGAGCAAATCGAGTCAACGTACGACCAGAGTTTCGCGGCGATCTATCAGCGTCTGGCGCGAGAACCCGGGGAATTAGAGGGTCTACTCAACGGCGCGGTACTGCTCAAGCCCCTTATGGACTCGCTCACCGCTGCGACGAACTCCACGCCGAGCGAGGCGCAATGTTCGAAAGGTCTCCTGCCCCTGCCGGATACAGCGCAGATTGCGCTTATGGGGCAACGATTGGTGGTGTGTAAGTGAGGTTGTTCAATCGAAATCGATCGCATCACCAGCCCGAACGCAGACGCGACCTCATCGTCGCCGGTGTGGTGGTGGTGACCGTGGTGGTCGGTCTGGTCATCGCCGGGGCCGTGTATATCGCACCGCCCGGTCAAAAGGTGTACTCGGCCCATCTGGTCAACACCGGCGGGCTGGAGTCGGGTGATCAGGTGCGTATAGCGGGGATAAGACAAGGGAAGGTGTCGTCGGTGGACCTCACGGGAACGGTTATCACAGTCAAATTTCGACTCGACGACTCGGTGTCAGTCCGTTCGGATGCTACCGCAGCGGTTCGCCTGATCACGCCGATCGGCGGGCGAGTTCTCGATCTGGACCCAGGGTCAGGACCGACCGCGCTGTCGGGGGCCATCCCCCTTGTTCAGACATCGAGTACCTACGACATCTCCAACACGCTCGAGACGACGACGCCGGTGTTCCGTGATGTGAACGGCGTCGATCTCCGTCAAACTGCGGCGCTGCTGCAGAATGCGTTCTCCGACGGCAACACAAACATTCCCGACGCACTGAGGAACACCAGCAGTCTGATGGACCTCCTAGAGCGACAGTACGGTCAGCTCGACAAAACGGTCGCTCTATCGGATGAATACGTCAAAGCTTTCGCCGACCAAAAACAGGTGCTAGTCGACTTTCTCCGTCAACTCAGCTTCCTGGCCAGGACGCTGGGACCTGATATCCAGAACGTCCGCGGCGGGTTCGACTATCTCAGGCGTCTGTTCAAATTCCTGACGAGGCCGCTCGTGGCGTACCGCGATGGCATCGAACCGTCCGTGCAACAGTTCAAGACGCTCCTGGACAAGGTGTCGACAGAGATGCCGGGCTACTCCAATGCCCTGACACAGATCGATCAGATCACTCAGCGCCTCGGCGTCCTCCTCCAGGCGCCGGTCGGTGCGCCGGCCACCACAGAACCAGAGGTTCGTGTGTGCATTCCGAGTGGTGACGACAAATGCTGACCACCTGGGTCCGAAGACTGCTGCTCCTGATCGCCGTGGTGGTGGTGGTCATCGCTGGTATCGGGATAGGCCGGACAGCGTCCGACGACACGCGCGCCCTATGCGCAGAGTTCACCGATGCATCGGGCCTCTTCGAAGGCAACGCAGTCGCCATGCTCGGCAAGAAGGTGGGCAGCGTCGTCGGGGTGCACCAGAATAAAGGTCAGTCCGGTGTGAGGATCGACATGCGGGTCGACAAGAGCGTGCCGCTGCCCGCCGACGTCGGCGCGACTCTGGTGTCGACATCCATCGTGACCGAACGTCATATCGAGTTCACCAAGCCGTACTCCGGTGGAGCCCGATACGAGACGAATCAGTGCATTCCGTTGAGTAAGACCAGAACCCCGCTGGGAATCAGTCAGACGCTCGACTCGATCAGCGACTTGTCCGAGGACCTGGTCAAGGACAACGGCAGAAACACCGACGCCGTCCTGCAGTCCCTCAAGCTCGTTTCCCGCAATCTGGAAGGGACCCAGGGTGACGTGGCCGGGATCATCAAGGACTCTGCCACGCTCATCAACGACCCGGCCAAGCGGGATGGACAGGTTCGCAGGATCGTCGGGAACCTCGCAACACTGACGGGGGTGGCAACCGAGAACGACAAAGAGGTGACCGCCCTCTTCGACAACTTCGTGGGCGCCATCAATGTCATCATCGCGTTCGGCCAGACGTTCGGCGCGGCAGTCGAGTACGGGGGGACGTTCGTACCGATCCTCTCGCGGCTCGCAACGGATTTCGGGCCCCCAATATTCGCGATCGGTGATGCTGCCGTTCCGCTCATCGCCGGCATGGGAGAGCAGCCGGACATGGTGGCAGCGGTCGCAGCCCGCACGGCAGACCTCATCATGAAACACCCCGATGCCAAGTCGATCGTGCAGGCGTTCGCAGTG
>JAAYXN010000008.1 GCA_012515885.1 Rhodococcus sp. (in: high G+C Gram-positive bacteria) | reverse complement strand
CGGCCGCCGACCGATGCGATTCTTGTGGTGCGCGCGCATATGTGCGCGTGGTTTTCGAATTCGGTGAACTGCTCTTCTGCGGACATCACGCACGCAAGCTCCTACCCAGCCTTGAGTCGGCAGCTTTGGAGATTCAAGACGAAACTGACCGCATTCCGTTGTCGGTCTAACCCATCTAGCCCGTTAGTGGCCGCGGCGACTTGTCCGCTAACTTACGCCAGCGTAGGTTAGCCGACGTCCGTCTTAATCCTGCTGCCAGGACCCTCAAGAACGTTTGGAGCCGCGTTGTCCCTAGATCACCTCGCCCATCAGCTGCGCCGCACAGTCGCGACTTTCCCCGAACGACCGGCGATGCGCGCCGTCGTAGACGGTGCTTGGCAACATTTCAACTATGCCGAAGTTGGCCGCCGGGTCGACATGATGGCTGCTGCGCTGATTCGCGCAGGCATCAAACGCGGCGACAAAGTAGCGATCTTCTCCCAGAACCGCCCCGAATGGGCTTGGGCAGACTACGCAGCACTGACCGTTGGCGCGGTGGTGGTACCGCTTTATGCGACCAGCACCCCCAGCCAGGTACAGCTGATCATGGCCGACGCCGGTGTGCGGTTTGCTTTCGTCGGTGGGCCGAGCGAAGCCGAACGGGTCGACGAGGTGTGGGATGAGATTCCCACTCTGACTGACGCCGCCGCGTTCGAGCCGACGGATTCCGATCGCTATCCCACCTACGCGGACCTCGAGATTGAGCCGACATTCGAAGAAATGGCCGAGATCTACTCTCGGTTGTCCGAGGCATCTGCTGATGACGTCGCAACTATCATCTACACCTCCGGCACGACCGGTGAGCCCAAGGGTGTTGTCCTCCCCCACTCGAACTTCTTCCACCAGATGGCTGCGGTTCAGGACCGGTACCAGCTTGACGAAACCGACCGGAGCGTGTGCTTCCTGCCGCTGTCCCATGTTTTCGAACGGGCCTGGTCCTACTACGTCATGGCGCTTGGTGCTGAGAACGTCTACGTCCTCGACCCGAAGGAAGTCGCTTCAGTCCTGCCTCAGGTGAAGCCGACCATGTTTGTTTCGGTGCCCAGGTTGTACGAGAAGGTGGTCGCCGCTGCCAAAGAGCAAGCTGAAAAGGGACTGAAGAAGAAGCTGTTCGACTGGTCTATCGCAGTCGGCAACACCGCTAATCACGCGATCTATGAAGGCCGACGGCTGTCGCCGGCGCTGCGCATCAAGCACCAGGTCGCGAAGGTGCTTGTCCTGAACAAACTGCTGCGCGCAGTCGGCGGTCCGAAGCGAGTAATGGCTGCTGGTGGTGCCCCGCTACGTAAGGAAGTCGAAGAGTTCTGGTTGTCGTTCGGTGCCCTAGTGAGCCAGGGGTATGGCCTCACTGAAACCTCGCCGATGCTCACCTGTAATGCACCGGGTGCGTTCAAGTTCGGCACGGTTGGCCGCCCGGTTCTCGGCTGTGAGATCCGTATCGCCGAGGATGGCGAGATTCTCGCCCGCGGACCCAACATCATGCGCGAGTACTACAACAAACCGGAAGAGACAGCCAAGGCCCTCGTGGACGGTTGGTTGCACACCGGTGACATCGGGCATATCGACGCCGACGGGTTCGTCGTGGTGACGGACCGTCTCAAGGACATCATCATCACCTCTTACGGCAAGAACGTGGCTCCGCAGCCTATTGAGGGCCGCCTGATGGCCGACCCGTTCATTGAACAAGCCATCGTCATTGGGGATCGCCGTTCATACCTGACCGCGCTGATTCAGCCTGCGTACGAGCAAGTCGAAGCCTGGGCGCGCAAGGCCGGGATTGCTTTCGAGAACCGAGAGGCGCTACTCCAGGCTCCGCGTATCTTGACGATGTTCAACGAGCGGGTGCGAGAAGCACTGTCCGATCTCATGCATCACGAGCAGGTGCACCGGATCAAGCTGCTTGCCAATGAGCTGACGATGGAATCAGGGATCCTTACCCCGACCCTCAAGGT
>JAAYXN010000082.1 GCA_012515885.1 Rhodococcus sp. (in: high G+C Gram-positive bacteria) | reverse complement strand
CTCCCCCAGTGCCCGGCCGGTTGCGTATGCCGGATGCCCTTCAGTGGTGCGCGCAGAGCCAAACACGCTGACGGCTCTGGGCACTTCGGCGAGGGCACCGAAGCCCTCCACGAACTCGCTCTGTATCCGCAGCACACGCCACGGGTCGGTGTGCACCCAGTCGGTGGGGCCACGGTCATCGAGCAGCCGCTCGTCATAGGTCATGCCGTCGCGGCGTGCACCACGCCGCTGAACTGGGCCGCAATGCTGAATATCGGGTTTGCGGCCATTTCTCTCCGGTGCCATACGTCAAACACTAACTGCCGCGGTGGGGCCAAACAGCGCAGTTAGATGCAGGCGAATCTGGTTCAGGTGACTCTGACTCGGCCTGTCACGCGCTGAGGAAACTCCGCAGCACGGCGCTCACCTCAGTGATTTGGGAGACGGGTACATGCTCGTCCCTCTTGTGCGCGAGATTGGGGTCGCCGGGCCCATAGTTGACGGCCGGGATCCCCAGTGCGGAAAAGCGCGAGACGTCCGTCCAGCCGTACTTGGCACGGAACTGGCCACCGGCGGCATCGACGAGTGCCGCGGCCGCAGGGTGCGACAGACCTGGCAATGCGCCTGGCGAGAGGTCCGTGACCTCGAATCCCACATCGAGGCCGTCGAATACAGCCCGAACATGGTCGACGGCCTGCTCGGCGCTACGGTCGGGCGCGAAGCGGAAGTTGACATCAATTTCTGCTTCATCGGGAACCACGTTGCCCGCGACGCCGCCGGCCATGCGAACTGCGGACAGCCCTTCTCGGTAGATGCAGCCGTCAATATCGACACTGCGCGGCTGGTATTCCGAGAGCCGCGCCAAGATCGGGGCGAACTTGTGTATTGCGTTATCTCCCAGCCAGGATCGGGCACTGTGCGCACGTGTTCCCGACGCGGTGAGTCGCACCCGCAGGGTGCCCTGGCAGCCCGCCTCAATGAGCCCACCGGTGGGTTCACCCAGGATCGCGACGTCACCGCTGAGCCACTCGGGAAGTTCGCGTTCAATGCGACCCAAGCCGTTGTGGACAGCCGCGATCTCCTCGCAGTCGTAGAAAACCAGGGTCAGATCGTGGGCGGGATCAGCGATCGTGGCGGCCAGATGCAAAAACACTGCATCCCCGGACTTCATATCCACCGTTCCGCAGCCATACATCAACTCGCCGTCACGACGCGAGGGCACGTTGTCCGCGATCGGAACAGTGTCGAGGTGCCCGGCCAGAATGACCCGACTGGGTAGTCCGCGCTGCGTGCGCGCCAACACGGCGTTGCCGTTGCGGACCACCTCAAAACCCTTAGTTTGGGTGCGCAGCGCCTCTTCCACGAGGTCCGCGAGGTGCTCCTCCTCGTGGGAAACGCTGGGAACATCCACCAGCGCCGCGGTGAGGTCAATCGGGTCAGCATGCAGGTCAAGTCCGCTCACAGACACCAGCCTAGGCGCCAGACACATGTGGCGGGCGCCCCACCGGTAGGCTAAATCTTTGTGAGTACACAGGGAGCAACAGCAGTCGGCCTTGCCAACATCACCGAGGACGGCGTCGTCCTCGATACGTGGTTCCCCTCCCCCGAGCTGGGTGAGGTGAAAGAGTCCGGCACGCAGGTTCTTGAAGGCGGCGACATCCCCACCGAGCTAGCGCTTCTTGCTGGCCCGGATGAGGCCCGCGAGGTCAATTTGGTGGCCGTGCGCGTGTCGATCGCCGATCTTTCAACCCCACCGGCCAACACCCATGACGTTTATCTTCGTCTGCACCTTCTCTCGCACCGCCGGGTGCGTCCGCACGAGGTCAACCTTGATGGCACGTTCGGTCTCCTCGCCAACGTGGTGTGGACGAACTACGGACCGTGCGCGGTGGAGGGCTTTGAAAAGGTCCGTTCACGTCTTCGGGTCAAGGGCCCAGTCACCGTGTTTGGGGTCGACAAGTTCCCGCGCATGGTCGATTACGTGGTTCCGTCGGGCGTGCGTATCGCGGATGCGGATCGCGTTCGTTTGGGTGCGCATTTGGCGTCCGGCACCACCGTGATGCATGAGGGCTTCGTCAACTTCAACGCGGGAACGCTGGGCACCTCCATGGTTGAGGGCCGCATCTCCGCGGGCGTCGTCGTGGGCGATGGGTCCGACGTCGGCGGCGGTGCGTCGATCATGGGCACGCTCTCGGGCGGCGGCAAGGAAACCATTTCGGTGGGCGAACGCTGCCTGCTGGGCGCGAACTCCGGTATCGGCATTTCCCTCGGCGACGACTGTGTTGTTGAGGCCGGCGTGTACGTGACTGCGGGCACCAAGGTCACCGGCCCGGACGGCACCGTCGTGAAGGCCAAGGATCTCAGCGGCCAGTCGAACATTTTGCTGCGGCGCAATTCCCAGTCTGGTGCGGTCGAAGCCCACGCATGGAACGGCACCGGCATCGAGCTCAACGCCGCGCTGCACAAGAACGACTGATCTACCAGTATCGTCAGCACTCTTTAGGAGTGCAGCCAGTGTGGCCACGAGTCGTCAAAGACTCGTGGCCACACTGCATTTCGCCGCCGTAGTGCGTCCCTGGCGACCTGCAGCCAGGGATGCATGTCTCTAAACTGTGACTGGAACCAACGCTTCCCCGGCAACCCTGCTAGTTGCCCAAAGGTCAGTACATACTGCTGATTTCCCCAACATTTGACATTTACGTTCGTCACCTTGCCTATTTCATAGAGTGCGAAGCGGAGTGACGATGACGACCCCGGTGAATAAATTTCACCTCACGCAGCGCCAATTGCTGCACGAACTTGAGCCCGTCGTCGCACAGAACCTCGATCGACACACTGCTTTCGCTGTCAATTGGGATCCGCGCGACTACATTCCCGACGCTTGCGAGAACGACGCACCGACTCTGACGGCGTCAGCGCGCAGCGCAATGATCACGAGTCTGCTCACTGAAGACAATTTGCCGTCGTACTACCGCGACATCGCGGATACGTTTCCTCCGGGCAGTCCGTGGAGCACGTGGATTCGCACCTGGCGCGCTGAAGAGAGCCAGCATGCCGACGTCCTCCACGACTACCTCGTCGCCACCGGTTCAGTGAATGCGGATGCGCTCAAACATGCACGGATGCAACACATGTCCGTGGGCATCGAATCCACGCTGGAAGGTTCGAATCTGCTGCATTCGCTTGCGCATTCGACCATTCAAGAGTTCATGACGAAGGTGTATCACCTCAATAATCAGGTGGTGTGCGGTGACCCGGTGGCGCATCGGATTCTGGAGCGAATCGCTGCCGATGAACAGTTGCACACGGTGTTCTACCGCAACCTGTGTGACGCCGCGCTCGATCTCGCACCGGATCAAACAGCGCGTGCGATTGGTGACGTGGTGATGAACTTCCCCATTCCCGGGGCTGCGCGCCGCGATACTCGGCGCCGCACCACGTCTGTGCCCGTCCAACCGGTGTACGACTTCGATCGGCACCTCAACGATGTCCTCGTTCCGCTACTTGATCAGTGGAACTTCTTTCACCGCACTGATTTTGGACCCGATGGTGAACTGATTCGCGACCGGCTCGGGGTCTTCCTGGAATACCTCGGCCGCAACGCTGCCCGCACACCCCATCCACGACCTACAGGCAGTGGACTTTCGGTTGGTTAACGCGGTTTCAGTGCGTCTCTGAGTCTGTTCCTGAAGCCTTCACTAGTACTCGTCGGCCAGCGTTTCTTCGGCCTCGGTCACCAGGGACATGATTTCGCGGCCAATCGCGTCAACCGTTGCCGGAACCGTGACCACGGGATCGCTACCGTCACGCAGCAAATACATGCCGTCATTGGTGTAGTTGAACCACTTGAGTACCCGGCCTTTGCCGACCACTCGCGGATCCATCACCTGCTCGGACGAGACAATAATCTCGCCCACCGATGACGTTGGACGGTTATAGAAGTTCACCGCCTGCTGATAGCCACTCTGCCCGGACGACGAACCAAACACGTTGTCGTAGTGGCTATCAGGGTCAAGATCGCGACGCGAGATCGACGGAGCCTGATATTGGCCGGGTGACAGTTTCTTGAGTATCGCGTGGATCAACTGGCCAAGCTGAGCACGCGATACGAGACCAAGAGTGACATCGCTACACTCCTGGCCCTCAATACTGCCTTCCTGCTTGAGCACTGCAACATTGCGGTGGTCGATACCGATACGCGCACGCAACAGTTGCGCGTTCTCGGTCAAGACACCCACCATCACGATCTGCACCGGCGGCCCCGCGACCAGACTCAGTGCGACGTAAATATCGTCGCCGTCCTGCTCGAACTTCTCGACGAACGTCCGACCGGCCTCGCGGGTAGCCCGCTCGACATCGTCCTGCGTGTCACCCGCGATGGTGGACACCAACGGAAACGGCAAACGATCAGCACCGAGATGCTGGTAGGCCACCTGAAGCTCAAGTGGCGTGAACTTCCACGACGGCATTTACTCGCCCTTCTTCGGTGAGTTCTTACCGAGCGGAGGCGGAGTATTCTTCGGCCCGGCAGGCGGTTCCGGGGCTGCGCCGATAACGCCGTTGATCATGGCGATCGGCGGGCCAATAAGCTCCTCACCATTATGTTTACCGTAGAGATAGGCAGCGGTCGTGTGGTTTTTCTCTTCGCTACCTTGACCGCCGCGCCCGCCTCCGGCGCCGCCCATCATGCCGCCCATCGGCGCACCGCCGCGCAAACCGCCCGCACCGACACCACCGGCCGCTGCACCAACACCACCAGCGACACCGCCCGCACCGATACCTGGTCCAGCGCCGACACCGGCGCCCGGCCCAAGACCGCCGCCACCGACACCGCCACCGAAACCGCCGCTGCCCGCACCGCCCATACCCGGCGCAGACGCGGCCTGCGTCGACAAGGGGTCGCTGCCATCTCCCAGGCTTGCGGCGTCGCCGAGCCTTGCGGCCTGGTCGCCGAGCGTGCTGGGGTCAAAGCCTTTCAGTGGGTCGGTGCTATTCGCGGGATTGAAGGCGCTATCAGTGCCGAGTCCAGTATCACCAGGGGTGCCGAGGTCCGGGTTGCTCCCACCTCCGAGGAAACCGTTGCCGCCGCCGCGTCCACCTGGGGTGTACTGCTGCCCGGGTGTTTCTGGGCCACCGTCGGTGAATGGGTTGACCAGGGTCGGCGGGACGGGAATGTTGGTGGCTGATTCGCGGGCGACGGGAGCGAAAATGTTGTTCATGACCGCGACTGCTTCTTGGTGCGCGGAGTCGCTGGCGCCCACGGTGCTGATCATGTTCGCGCCGGCACCGGCGATCATGCCCATTGGGCCACCGATAATGCCGGTTGTGGCGCCGCTAGCGGCTGCACTGAGAAGGCCAGTGTCGGGGACGTCGGGCATCAGTTGTTGAGTTTGTTGGTAGCCGGTGTAGGCCTCTTCGATTTTCACTGCCGTGAGGTCTGCTGCACCGCTCAGTTTGTCTGCTTCAGCTAGCAGTTTCGTGAATGTCGCTTTGGCAGCGGAAGCGGCGTCACCGGTCCAGTCGACTTCGAGGACAGCGCCGAGTTCGCGGCGCAGGTCGTCGCCAGCTTCTTCGACATCTTTGGAGATCGCTTTCCAGGTTTCGTTGGCGCTAAAAATTTCTCCAGGACGGAACTGGTTGACCTCGTTAATGATTGCTTCGTGCGTCATGGCATGGAAGTTGTCTGGGAACAGAGCATGGCTGGTGAGGTCGAGGCCGTGGCGGCCCGCGATGATGTCAGCTGCGGCGTGGATGCGGGCGCGGTCGTCGTTGCCTTTGTTGTAGGCGGCGCTGTCGTCGATACTTTTGCCGAAACTTGAGCCGAACACGTTGTCGACACCGTTGATGATGCTCCGCACATTGGTGTTCTCGCCTTTGAACGCCCCGGTAACCGAGTCTGAGACACTGTTATAGGTGGCTTTGATGCTGTCGACGAATGGAATTTGGTGGTTCCACCGGTACATGAGGTTCCTCCCCTGAAGGTGCAAGAAAAGTTGAGAGTGCGCGGTGAATCTACGGCGCCCGCCCCGCCGTCACACAGTGGAACTAGAGATTGGTTCCGATCGAGTTGAGACCGCCCGCGTTCTGCTCATCGATCGCGATGTAGTTGGCTTTCGCGGTCTTGAGTGCCTCGATCGCTTCGCCGTAAATCTCGACGGTGTTAACCATCGTCGCCGTGAGTGAGTTGTCGCCGCCGATGGTCAAGTCATAGAACATCTTGCCCAGTGACCGACCCATTTGTAGCGTCCCGAATGACTCGATACGGACGGAGTGCTGTGCTTGTTGAATGTTGCTTCGGATTCGCTCAACGTAGTTTTCGCATGCGCGGATGCAGCGGTCAGCGGAATCCGGTTCGATGCGTAGCTGGCCGTTGTTAGCGGCCGCCGTCATCGCTTTGGCTTCCGCGAGGGTGATGGGTCCTTCAGGTAGTGACATGCTGTTCCTTCCTCTTGAATGTTGGTGCAGCTGAGCGACGGCAAAGGCTAGTGCTAGCGCGGTAAATGCGAGTCCAGAATCTTCGCGTACTCCAGTGCGTGCTCGCAGGGCGGCATCTCAGGTTTCATTGCAGCTTTGGTACTCGATCGAACAGTGAGAACGCCTTCTGAACTGGGGAAGGCGACATCGCAGATTTCGTTCTTCTTGTCGGATTCGTGGCGGAATGCGACTGCGTCTCGGCCGGGCAGGTCCACGACGTGGAAGTCGATGTTGCTCGGGTTAGTTTTCACGTCCTCCCACGAGTGGCTGGTGGAAAGAACGGTGATGTAGAACCAGTCGCCGGTCCATCCGCACAGTTCCCAGCCAATCTGCTTCACGCCGGCGATACCGTCTGCTTTGGTTCTTGGATCAAGACCCGCGTCAGCAATGACTTGGTCGGAAATCCGGTCGCACGCCCGGAAGAGGCCAGCGTTCTGTTCTGCGATCGCCTCGTGGTACTGCTCCTCACCGGTCTTTGGGCGCTGCGTGCTGTTCCCAAGGCCGCAGGCAGCGAGAACGCTTGCGGCAGCGAGCATCGCCACCGCGCTAACAAACGCTTTAGGTGTAGAGCGAAGAGTCACAAGGCCCCCGAGATCGAAGAGTTGTTTCGAACCCAGACTACAGGTTTGGACGCACCATGTGACCATGCGGTTCCCCGCCGTGAACTCTGCAAACGCAAGTGAACCGGCGTATGTGTCGACTGGGTCAGCTGTTGAAGCGGGAACCTGCGTAGCCTGGCAGTCAACAATCATGCTTGCAGAGGGGACATCGTGGAAAAGCCGCACAATCTACGGGGCGTTCAGAACGAGATGAGCGAACAGTGGCTACAACAAGCAGCAGAGGAGAAGGTTCGCAACTCCGAATACATGCCGCTAGAGATGGCGCGAATGCTCTACAAATCACATAGTGAGCTAGTGAAGGTGCTGAACAAAGGGATCCGGCCAGTCGAATCACCTGACGAGCCGGGAATCAGTGCCGAAGAACGGGTTGAACGACTCAAGATTCGGAAGCGTCAAGACGAAATGAATGCCGCGGCAAGCGAAGAAGGAAAACCAACGATTTCTTCGCAACTGGTGTCGTTGCTTAATCGAATGGACCAAGCGCATCGCGAACTTAAGGCCCGCGTCAAGATTGCTGAAGAACGGGAAGGGATCGTCCGGGACGAATCTGCCGAGAACAATCCAGAGATAATCATCGACTTCAACACCAAGCCCGGATTCCCTAGCAGTTCTAGCTAGAAGAAGCTGGAGTCCACCTAGGAGTGCGCGGAAAGCAGCTTCTTCTGCACCTTCCCCATTGCGTTGCGCGGAAGCTCATCGACAACACGAATCTCCCTGGGGCGCTTGTGTACTGACAGCTGGCTCGCGACGTAATCGATCAGTGCCGACGTATCCGCCACGTCGCCGACCACGTAGGCAACGATCCGCTGGCCAAGGTCAGGATCGGGAGCGCCGATAACTGCGGCCTCACGCACCCCCGGATAGCCGAGCAGGCTCGTCTCGACCTCACCGGCACCCACACGGAAACCACCCGTCTTAATGAGATCAGTGGATTCGCGGCCCACGATGCGGTGAAAGCCACCCGCATCGATGACAGCCACATCGCCGGTAATGAACCAGCCGTCCTCGGTCCACGACGCCGCCGTCGCGTCGGGGCGATTGAGGTATCCGTCGAACAGGGTGGCTCCACGGACCTGCAGCACACCAATGGATTCGCCGTCATGGGCAACGTCGTTGCCGTCCTCGTCACGCAACCGGGTTTCGACGCCTTTGACAGGCAATCCGACCCAGCCGGGGCGGCGTTCACCGTCGACGCGGGTGCTGAGGGTGAGCATCGTTTCGCTCATCCCATACCGTTCAATCGGGGTGAGACCGGTGAGTTCGCGGAGACGCTCAAACACGGGGACGGGCAGCGGCGCACTACCGGAGATCAGTAGCCGGGCGTCAGCCAGTGCCGCCGCCGATTTTGGGTCCTGGGCGACTCGGCTCCACACGGTGGGGACACCGAAGTAGATCGAGCCTTTCGCCGCTGCGTACGCCGCTGGGGTGGGCACGGTTGTGTGCACGAGCGGGCTTCCCACACGCAGAGGGCCCAGTACGCCGAGGACTAGCCCGTGTACGTGAAAGAGCGGGAGCCCATGAACGAGGGTGTCGCGGCGCGTCCACTGCCACGCATCCGCCAACGCGTCAATCCCCGCCGCGATCGCTCGCCTACTGAGAAGGACACCTTTGGGTGGTCCGGTGGTGCCGGAGGTGTAGAGGATGAACGCCGTCGACTCTTCACGTGGCTCGGGGTAGCTGTGCCACGACCGGGCGTGCAGTCGCACCGGGATGACAGGCAGCCCGCCGGTGCCCTCGTCCGTCTCCCCCACCCAGCCTTGGGCACCGGAGTCTTCGAGGATGTGTGCGCGTTCGGCGGGCCCCGAATCTGGCGGCACAGGCACGACGGTGACACCAGCGATCAGGCAACCCACCACGGCAAGAATGGTTTTAGGGGTGGGCGTCGCAAGCACTGCGAGACGCTCGGCCTGGGCGACTCGTTCAGCAACTGACGTCGCGGCACCAAGGATGTCGCTGCGCGATAACACCGTGTCGCCAATGCTGACGGCATTAGGGATGTCGTCACCGTGGTTGATGGCCAGCGAGTTCAGTGAGCGGAGCAGCACGATGTCAGCTTCTCACACTGGCTGGTCGGCCCCATCGGCTGTTGCCCGCACCACGCGGTCGAGCTGTCCGTAGAGGGTTTCGAGGGTGGGGGTTTCTTGGCGTTGCGCGCGCCCCAGCTCGATCCAGTCTTCAAGCAACCGGACGGTTTGTTCTGCGTGCCGCCCAAAGTGTGTCCGGAGAAACACGGGCACATCGAAGGATGCGATGACGGGGACAGTCCGCAGGACCGTTGAGACTGCCGCTGCCCGCAAGGGACTGGGGCGTGGGCGACCGTGGGCGGCGGCGATGGCGCGACGTGCCTCGTTGGCAGACGCGGTCGCTTGCCGAATCTGACTGCGGGACAGTCCGAGGCGCGGCCCATCGAACCGGAATTCGTTGATCTGCATGGCAGCGATGAACGGCATCATCATTGCCGCAGAGATGAGGGGTACCGAGATCTCCGGGGAGACGGCAATGCGTTTGGTTGCACCCCCGAATAGCGCGGTCGTGATGCTTTCTGCATCGGGGCCAGCGATCGTGAACAGGCGCGAACCGGGCTGCCACCACACCGTCCCGGCCGTTGCGTTTTCTGTGCGCCAGGCAAGGAACTGCGGCGTCATGCTCGCCCACTTGCGTTAGCCGGCGAGCAGTTGCAGAGCCGCGACTTCAGACGGCACTTGCGAGACAGCAAGGACCATTGCTGTCGACGGCAGCGACGCAATGAAATCGCCGATTCCCGGTTCGGTGACGGCGGCGGTGCACAGCACTGCGTCCCATTCGGTCCCGGCGTCAGCGAGAAGTAGTTGATCGACGTTTAAGGTTTTGGGCTGTGTGGTTCGACGGCTCAGCGTCACCAAGCGGGTGGTGGTGAACTCGGAGCCGCCGACGGCGCCGCGAACACCACAGATCACCTGATGGGCCGCGGTGTCGGTGAGGGCGCGGGCACACATCTGTGCGACTGGGCCACGTCCAATGATCAATACCCGCAACGGTCCCCCTGCTCTTCCCGGACCAACGTCGTCTACTCACTATCTGCTTTGCACTGCAGACTTCGAGACTATATCTGCACTGAGCGTGAGCGACTATATCTGCACTGAGCGGGTGTCTTCGGGGGATCGGCGGTCGTGGGTGACGGGCGGAATGACGGTTGCGACGGCGGCGCCCATGAGTGCACCGGTGAGGACACCGAAGCCGTGGATGTCGCCGACGAGTACCAGCGCTGCGCCAGCGACTAGTACGGCCCAGCTGATGGTCATTTCCCGGTTCCGCGGCGTGGACATGATGACGAGACCGACGACGGACGCGGCGAGCGCGAGGGTCGCGCCGGAGTTGCCTGCACCGTTGGAGGGGTACAGGGACGCCATGGTCAGGCCCACAATGAGTTGGCTCACGAACAGCAGGAACACGGTGCGCCAGACTCCCCACACGGCGATCGCCATGGGCAGTACCAGCGCGAGGACACTGAGGTTAATGGCGGTGCCGATGAGGCCGCCGTCTTGGACGAGCCCGGATGTCAGGATGCGCCACCAGTGCCCGTCGTGCAGTAGTGCACGGTCTCGTTCGAGGGCACGCAGGACGGCCGGGAACGGGATTTGCACCAGTGACGGGATCGCGACGACCAGCCAGATCGCGACCGCGGATCGGGGTGGCGGCCACGGCAAGAGCGTGGTGGTGGCGCGTTCGCGGGCGAGCAGGAACGCGGCGGTGAGGATGGCGCCGAGAGTGACGGCGACTGTCGTCGCCGTCGCAATCTCTGCCATATCGCCCATCGCGCGACTGTAGCAATCACGCAGCGGCAGGCAGCGGAACGCCCCGGTGCCGCGTGGAATACGCCACTTGCCTACCTAGCGCAGTCGCGCGGCTGCGGCGTCGATCCGTTCATCGGTTTCGGTGAGGGAAATGCGCACGAAGTTGGTGCCGCCGGGACCGTAGAAGTCTCCGGGGGCGACGAGGATGCCGCGCTGCGCGAGCCACTGGACGGTGTCGCGGCCATGTTCGCCGCGGGTTGCCCACAGGTACAGGCCCGCTTCGGAATGCTCCACCGTGAAGCCGGCACCGCGCACGGCATTAAGCAGCACTTCGCGGCGACGACGGTAGCGTTCGCGCTGAATTTTCTCGTGCTCGTCGTCAGCCAGGGCCGCTGTCATCGCTGCTTGAACGGGCAGGGGCAGGATCATTCCGGCGTGCTTGCGCACTTCCAGCAACTCGGAGACCAGGGCGGGGTCGCCGGTGACGAACCCGGCCCGGTAGCTGGCCAGGTTCGAGGTTTTCGACAGCGAGTGGATCGCCAACAGTCCGGTCAGGTCGCCGTCGTTGACCCGCTCATCGAGGATCGAGACGGCTTCGCCGTCCCACGACAAACCGAGGTAGCACTCGTCGGAAGCGACGATGACCCCGCGTGCCCGCGCCCAACTGACTACCTTGCGCAGGTGATCGACACCGAGCACCTTGCCGGTGGGGTTGGACGGCGAATTCACGAAGATCAGCGATGCCTGTTCCGGCCCGACGCGCGTGAGACCGTCAGCGCGCAGCACACGTGCACCTGCGAGCTTGGCGCCCACCTCGTAGGTGGGATAGGCCAGCTCAGGGATCACAACGAGGTCGTCGCCGCCGAGCCCCAGCAGGCTGGGCAGCCACGCGATCAGTTCCTTCGTGCCGATCGCAGGCAAAATCGAGTCGGCCGTGATGCCGGTCAGCCTGTAGCGACGAGCCAGCGACGCCACGGCTGATTCGCGCAGTTCCGTGGTGCCGTGCGTCGTCGGATAGCCGGGGATCTCAGCGACAGACGCCAACGCCTGCTGGATGACCGGCGATACCGGATCGACCGGGGTTCCCACCGAAAGATTGACGATGCCGTCAGGGTGCGCGGTGGCGGTTGCTTTCGCCTCGGCAAGCGAATCCCACGGAAAGTCGGGAAGTGCACTGGCCACGGGGGTGCGGGTCATCGCGCGCTCACTCCTCGCCCATGGGCGGCAGTTCTTTCACGAACGGTGGATCGAAATCGACCTTGCCGGTCTTCGCGGCGCCGCCCGGTGACCCGAGGTCGTCGAAGAAGTCGACGTTCGCCTTGATGTAGCCGCTCCACTCGTCGGGGACGTCATCTTCATAGAAGATCGCTTCGACGGGGCAGGCAGGTTCGCACGCACCACAGTCGACACATTCGTCGGGGTGGATGTACAGCATCCGTCCACCCTCGTAGATGCAATCGACGGGGCATTCTTCAATGCACGCGCGATCCATCACGTCGACGCACGGCTCTGCGATCGTGTACGTCACCGCTCCACTACTCCTGCCCGTTGGGATACCAGCGAGGCGAGTCTAGTCCTGTGTCGCTACCGTCTCATGACTCGGCGGGCTAGATGTGCGCTGATCCACTCAATCCGCGACTAGATTGCTTTGCGTAGCGCCGTGTCTTGGTGCGCATACGTGGTGGTCCGTTCACGTGCTGGACGCCCTATACCGGCGGCGATGTCGTGCAGCTCCGCGACGGTTTTTTCGGAGCCATGTTCGGACCCGGCCATGCGGGAGATAGTTTCTTCCATGAGGGTGCCGCCGAGGTCGTTGGCGCCGCTGCTGAGCATCACCCGGGTTCCGATGACGCCGAGCTTGACCCAGCTGGTTTGAATGTTGTCGATACGCCCGTGCAGCATGATCCGGGCTAGCGCGTGAACCGCCCGGTTGTCGCGGTTCGTTGGTCCGGGTCGAGCGGCGCCCGCCAAATACAGTGGGGCGCTTTGGTGCACGAACGGTAGCGGCACGAATTCGGTGAAACCGCCTGTGCGGTCCTGGATATCGCGTAGCACCCGCAGGTGTCCCACCCAGTGTTTGGGGCTGTCGACGTGGCCGTACATCATCGTCGAGCTCGAACGCAGACCCACTTCGTGTGCCGTGGTGATGACGTCAATCCAGGTGGCCGTGGGCAGCTTGCCTTTGGTCAGCACCCAGCGGACTTCGTCGTCGAGGATTTCTGCCGCAGTTCCGGGGATGGAGCCCAGGCCAGCGCTGCGCAGTTCGGTGAGCCAGTCCCGCACGCTTTGCCCGCCGCGGGAGGCACCGTTGACGATTTCCATGGGGCTAAAAGCGTGCACGTGCATGGACGGCACCCGCTTTTTCACGGCCCGCACCAGGTCGGCGTACCCGGTGACGGGAAGTTCCGGGTCAATACCGCCCTGCATGCACACTTCTGTTGCTCCGGCCACGTGCGCTTCCCACGCGCGGTCCGCGACTTCCTCAGCGGAAAGGGTGAAGGCGTCGTCGTCGCCTTTGCGCTGCGCGAAGGCGCAGAACCTGCAGCCGGTGTAGCAAATGTTGGTGAAGTTGATGTTGCGGTTGACGACGTAGGTGACGTCGTCGCCGACGGTGTCGCGGCGTAGTTGGTCAGCGAGTGTCGCCATCGCTTCGAGCCCCACGTCTTCCGCGGTGGCCAGGGCGAGGTATTCGTTGTCTGTGCAGCCTGCGGGGTCGCGTTCGGCGCTGCGCAGCGCCGCGAGGACGTCGGTGTCGACCCGGGTTGGGGCGCCTTGGAGGGACAGCACCTGTTCGCGCACCGTTTCCCAGTCACCAAAGGCGCTGGTCGGGTCGGAGCGGGTTTCGGTGCGTCGTCCTTCGGTGTCGATTTCGCTGTCGAGGTCGATGCGGCCGGATGATTCCCACGATTCGTCGGGTTCCTGCCAGGGCAGACCGACCGGTTTTGTGTCTGGGCGAGCGAGCCCGGTGCGTGGGTCCGCAAGGGCATGGACGTGCGTCGCGATACGCGGATCGATCCAGGCTGAGCCTGCGAGAACATACTGCGGTTGCGCAGCGATACGTTCGGTCAGTTCGTAGCCGGACGCTGCTGTGATGTCGGCGAGCGTATCCAGGTTGGGCCATGGACGCTCGGGGTTGACGTGGTCAGGTGTCAGCGGCGACACCCCACCCCAATCGTCGACACCGGCCCCGATGAGCGCCGCACATTCGCTCGCGGACACCAGGTTCGGTGGCGATTGAATCCGCACCGAGGGCCCCATCAGGATCCTGGTGACGGCGATGGCGGCACGAAATTCGTCCAGATCAGCATCGGGCGCGTCGCGCATCGCCGTATCCGATTTGGCCAGGAAGTTCTGCACAATAACCTCCTGAATATGTCCGAATGCTTTGTGCGACTTGCGGATTGCGATGATCGACTCGGCGCGTTCAGTGAACGTTTCTCCGATGCCGACCAAGATTCCGGTGGTGAACGGAACATTGAGGCGTCCAGCATCGGTGAGAACCTGCAATCGCACCGCTGGGTCTTTATCGGGGCTGCCGTAGTGGCACTGTCCCTTTTCGGTGTGCAACCGGGTCGAGGTGGTTTCGAGCATCATGCCCATCGACGGCGCGACGGGACGCAGCCGCGACAACTCTTCCCACGTCATCACCCCGGGGTTCAGGTGCGGCAAGAGCCCGGTTTCTTCCAACACTCGGATCGACATGGCCCGCAAGTAGTCGAGCGTCGAGTCGTATCCGCGTTCGTCGAGCCACTGCGCCGCCTCCGGCCAGCGCGCCTCAGGCCGATCCCCCAGAGTAAAGAGTGCTTCTTTGCAGCCAAGCTCGGCGCCTTGACGGGCAATCTCCAGCACCTCGTCCGGTTCGAGGTACATCCCGTGGCCTTCGGCGCGCAGCTTGCCGGGCACGGTCACAAACGTGCAGTAGTGGCAGCGGTCCCGGCATAGCCGCGTGAGCGGTATGAACACTTTGCGCGAGTACGTGACCGCTGTCGGGTTGCTGCCTGTGCTGGCTGCTCGTGCCTGCACTCCCGCGTCACGCACTTTTGCTGCTGAACGGCACAGGTCGTCGAGCGCCTCGCCGCGTGCTTGCAGCAGCGTCGTCGCTTCTGAGACGTCGATGGTGACGCCGTCGCGGGCTCGACGCAGTGCACGCCGCATCGCAGAATCAGCCGGAGGCGCCGACTGATTTGCCCTATTTGGAAAGTGTGGGGTGGGCAGGCTCGTTACCGGGACGCCGTCCTCACCGTTTTTGCTCACTTAGCGATCATGCGTCATTGGCCAACGCCGCCGCCACCCGATCGACTATTGCTCGTGCGGGTAGTCCTCATCGAGCGGCACCTCACGGCGCTGCTCTAAGGCGTCCGCCTCGGATGCTTCCAAGATGGACATGTCCGCGGCTTCGTCGTCAGTGGGCGCGCCGTCATCGAGGTCATCGATGGGTGTGAGCTGTTCAAGGCCATCATTTTCGGGAACTTCCGGGCGAGTCATCGCGTGCTCCTTCGGTTGCCGGTCCTCTCCCACGATAGCGTTAATTCGACGCACCAACCGGCGGAAGGATGGCAGTGGTGACCACTGGCCACATGAATACGGGACCGTTGACGATCGCTGAACCGGCCTGGCGGCCGAGTTCACGAGCCAAAGTGCTGTGGGCAATCAATGCAGCGCTGTTGTGGGCGCCGATCGTGATTGCTGCGGCAGTGATCGCCGTGGTCGGCTGGTGGCCCACCTGGGTGCATGTCGTCGTCCTTAGTGTTGCGGTGGCTGCCGCGATCGCTCACATCGTGATCGCGCCGCTGTGGCGGTGTCGGGTGCATCGTTGGGAAATCAGTGACACCGCCGTCTACACCCGGACGGGATGGTTGACGCAGGAGCGTCGTATCGCTCCCATTTCTCGCATCCAAACAGTCGATACCGAACGCGGCCCGCTCGATCAGATGCTGAGTTTGGCGACGGTGACGGTCACGACCGCGTCGTCAGCGGGCGCCGTCCAAATCACCGCACTCGATCAAGAGGTGGCTGATCGCGTCGTCATGCAGTTGACGGCCATCGCTGAACGCAACCGTGGGGATGCCACGTGAACGCCTACCCTCCACAAGCCGACGAATCGGCTGCGGCACTGGGCCATCACGTGCAGGTGCCGTGGCAGAACCTCGATAGACGCATGCTGCTGATCTACCCGGTCGAGGCGGCGCTGCGCATCTTGCCGATTCTGGCGATCCCCATCATCTTTGGTACACGGGAAGTCAATTCTCTGTGGCTGCCGATTGCCGGTGTCGTCGCCGCGTGCGTCGTCGCGGTGATCGCCGGTTCCATCCGTTGGGCGACGACGAAGTATCGAATCGGCCCGGTGTATGTGGAGCTGCGGCGCGGGGTGTTTCAGAAGAAGCTACTTTCTGTGCCGCGTAGTCGTATTCGTTCGGTCGACGTGCAAGCGCGGGTGCTGCACCGGCTTCTCGGGATGGCGAAGGTCAGTATTGGGACGGGCCAGCAGTCCAGTGGGACGTGGGAGTCCAATAGTTTTGAACTGGACGCCTTGCCAGCCGAGGTAATCCCCGCGCTGCGCGCTGAACTGCTCGCCCATGCGCTTGCACCGCCCGCACCCGATAGTTCTCTGGAGTGGTCGACGTCTACTGCCGTCACCACCGAGCCCACCTCTGCACCGAACACCACCGAACTCGCGCACTGGCAGTGGTCCTGGGTGCGCTACGCACCGTTCTCACTGACAGGGATCGTGGCGATCGCGGCGGCGGTGGGTGCGGTGTTCCAGTTTGGTTTGAGCGAGCATCTCGTCGATGCCGAGCACCTTCGCGACGCTGCCCAATCAACGGCCCAGCTCGGATTGCTGATCCTGGTCATCATTGGTGCCGTCGGCCTGCTTGTGACATCCAGCATCGTTGCGTGTGTGCGTTACCTCGTGACGTTTGGAAAACTGCACGTCAACGACACCGGGCGGGCGCTTAATGTCAGCCACGGCCTGTTGCAGACCAAGCAGTCGACACTCGATCGTGCGCGTCTTCGCGGTACGACGCTGCGCGAACCGCTGTTGCTGCGTCTGGCTGGCGGCGCCCGGTTGAACGCGATCATGACGGGAGTGAGCGCGGAAACTGGGCATGCGTCGCTGTTGATGCCGCAGAGTCCACGCGTCGAAACCCGGCGGGTGATGGCGGCGGTTCTGCATGACGAGGGTCTCGCGCAGGTGCCGCTGCGTGAGCATGGGCCCGCGGCGCGGCGACGGCGTTATGTCCGGGCGCTCTCACTTCCTGTCGCGGTGTTGGTAGCGGGGCTTGTTATCCATATGAGTGTGCAGCCACTTCCCGTACTGGCGTGGGTCGCGGCCGTGCTTGTGACTGCCGCTGCGATCTGGGTGGCGCATGATCGTTATCGCGGGCTCGGTCATGCTGTCGCGCCTGGTTGGCTGATTACAAGTTCTGGGTCGCTTGATCGCAGCCGGGACACGTTGGCGGCGGCTGGGATCATCGGCTGGACGGTGCGGCAGAGTTTCTTTCAGCGTCGCGCGGGGGTGGCGACGATTGTGGCGGCGACCCCGGCAGGCACCGGCAGCTACGAGGTGGTTGATATCCCTGTCGATCAGGCGTGGGCGCTGGTGGAGGCTGTGACGCCGGGCGGCGGTGATGTGTGGATTAACCGCGGCCCCGCCAGCTAGCTCGCTACGGTTGTCTAACTCGCTACGGTTGTTGTAGGAGGACGGGACTGTGTCGGACGGGTACCGCGATATCGCTGCGTTAGATGCGCAGCTTATCGAGTGTCGTGCGTGTCCGCGTCTGGTGCGTTGGCGTGAGCAGGTTGCCGTCGAGAAACGTGCGTCGTTTCGGGAGTGGACGTATTGGGGTCGTCCGGTGCCGGGGTTTGGGCCGTCTGATGCGTCGTTGTTGATTGTGGGGTTGGCTCCTGCCGCGAATGGCGCGAATCGCACGGGCCGAATGTTCACGGGGGATCGCAGTGGCGATTTCCTCTATGCCGCCATGTATGAGGTGGGGTTGGCGAGCCAGCCGACGTCGACGCATATTGGTGATGGGTTGGAGCTGTATGGCACGCGCATCAGTGCCCCGGTGCATTGCGCTCCCCCAGAAAACAAGCCGACTCCAGATGAACGAAACAATTGCCGTCACTGGCTGGTGGATGAACTCGATTTGTTGAAGCCGTCGTTGCGTTCAATTGTGGTGTTGGGCGGATTTGGTTGGCAGGCTTTGTTTCCCGCGCTTGCGGAGGCGGGTTGGGAGGTTCCTCGTCCGCGCCCAAAGTTCGGTCATGGCGTCCATGTTGTCCTTGATGGCCCGACCCCGCTGCACGTGTATGGCTGTTTTCATGTCAGCCAACACAACACGTTCACTGGCCGCCTCACCCCCACAATGTTGGAGGAGATCCTGCGGGATGCGGCGGACAGCGCTGGAATCCCGCAAAGGTAGCGGCGTAGGCACAGCCGCATTAGCGGGAATCCGCCAAGACTCGGAGGCGCTCATCATCCGGCAGGACACCACCGAAGGGTGAGACTTCACGCATTTCGATCGAGTCCCGATCCAAGCCCGTTAAAGCGCGTTTCAACCCCGCCACATCTTGGGTTTCAACGAGGTGACGCCACCGCCCCAAGTTCTGGACGTGGGGCTCTCCCGTTACCCCACCGCGCAAGCGGTCAAGGTTGCTTCGAATTTCCGGCAACCATTCACCCAGCACCGCAGCAGTAAGCCGCAGCGATACCGCACGATTCAACATCCACGACCGGCGCTCCGCCCGCGTCAACTCCGGCACTACTGCCGTCCGAACAACCTCATGCTGCAACCCCATACACGCCAACAGTCGATTCAACTGTTCATCACTCAACTCGACCCTCCCCGAGAGAAACTGACTAATGCTCGGTTGATGAACCCCACTCAACCTGGCCAGTTCAGACTGCGAAACGCCAGACTCGCGCATCGCCTGCCCCAACAACTCGCCACGACTAGACACCAGTCAACTATGGCATTTCTTGCTATAGCCGCGGTCGAGTTTGTGAATCCGCCATACCTCGTCGCCCAGGGCTACCCCTCAACCCCTCCTCGACGGGGCAGTTCCTCAATGACAAAGCGCGCCAGGCTACCTAACCGGGCACGGGGAGGTTGGAGCGTCGGAACGCCCAACGCCTCCAACGGGGAAGCCGTCACCGAACCCACACAAAACGGGGTGACCGGACCCGAGAAGGCGGCAATAACCTCCGCTACCCGCACCATGTCCTTGGCGGTACTGAGCAGCGACGCCACCGCAGGGGCACTGGTGAACGTCACCGCATCGACCCGCCCATGCACAATCGAATCCACCAACTCCCGCATCGGAAGCTGATCCTGCGGGCGCGTCCACCGATACACCGAAAACTCGCGCACCTCGGCACCCAACGCCGATAGTCCTGCCGCTAAATCAGTGAGCGGCTCCCACTCGGTGATCGTCCCATGATGTTGCACCGCAATACTTTTGCCGTCCACACCCTCAGCAGTCAGACGCGACAGCACTTCCTCAAACGACTCCGTTTCCGGAGACCACTCCTCACGAAGCCCCACCCCACGCACCGCGCCCTTCGCCTTAGGACCACGCGTAATGATCCGCACCCCATCCAGGACGCTAATCAGTTCCTCACGCATCCCCCACTCGTCCGCGACCTCTAACCAACCGCGAAACCCCATCGCCGTACTGGCCACAAACAGCTCCGGCGGATCAGCAATGATCGACGCCGTCGCAACACGCAAATCCTCATCCGCCGTCAACGGCAGCACATGAATCGCGGGCGTATGAACGACCGCAGCACCGTGACGCTCCAAGATCGCCACAAAATCGGCGGCACGGCGCTCCGCCGTCACCACCACCGTCAAACCGGTCAATTCGTCACTACTCATCGCGACCACCCATACGCACAAGTGTGGCGCAAGTGGCCGCGCTCTGCGCAGCGCGGCCACCATTTCTGCGCGTTACGTCACTTGTTTTGTCCAGCGCGCACACCCTCTTCAATGCGG
>JAAYXN010000081.1 GCA_012515885.1 Rhodococcus sp. (in: high G+C Gram-positive bacteria) | reverse complement strand
CGGCCGCGCGGAGTGATATTCGTGTCATCAGGCGGGTGCCTCCCACGACTCTTTATCGTCGTACTCGTCCGACGTTGCTTTCGGCCATTTATTGCTCGGGATACCATCCTGTGCGAGCACACTGGCCGAAAGTGTGTTGGCGTTGATCAATTGCTCCCGGATGAATGTCATCGCGACGTCTGCCAAGTCGACGAAGGTGTCGACAATCGCTGCGACCAGGTCGATCGCGTCCGAGATCCCCCACGGTGCTTCGATAACGGTGGCGATCTTGGCGATCGCCGCTGCCATCGACGTGGCATAACCACTGACGATCTTGACAACCCCCGTGTAGAAGTCCAGGCCGGCCCGAGCCATGTCTTCGAGGTTCGTGATGACCGTCTCGCACAGGATTGCGGCCGATGTGGCTGCCGCCATCTGCGCGGACGCCGCGCTGTCGTAGCGGTCGAAGGCGAAGCCTTCCCAGTAGCCGTTGAGGGTTTGCTTGCCCGCATCATTGTTGGCCTCGATGACGGAGGCTTTGATCTTGCCCCATTCAGCAGCGTCGTCGATGAATTTGAATGGGATTACAGAGTCTTCGAGAGCTTCAGTCAGGCGTCCGCTCAATGTGTCGATACCGGCGAGGATCTCAGCTCGCTTGGTCTCGGCGTATTCGGCGGTCAGTGCTACGCCAATGTTGAGGGGGCCTGCTATCCAGCTGGTGGCTTTCAGGCCGGTGATCAGGATGTCGAAGGCGTCGGTAACCTCACCGGAACTCTTGTCGACGTCCGCGCTCAGGTCGGAGAGTTGATTGACTTGTTCCTCCAACTGCATCCTGGAATCGTTTGTCATTGCACGTCCCCGGTCTGCAGCTGGTTGATGTTGCTCGCGATGTTCGCATCGGTGGTGTCGTACGCGTCGGCGCACATATGGAGTGCTCGTGCCACGTTGTCGAACTCGGTACTGCCTTCGCGAAGCCGGTCTCGTATGTATTGGACGGCACCTTCGTATTCGGACCAAGTGACCTGGAAGAGCCCCATTTCCAGGCGCGTCTTGTCCATGGCCTCGGTCGCAGTTGCTGCGCCATCGAGGCGGTCGGAGCCACTGCTCCAGTTTCCGGCGGCGATGCGCATGTGTTCGACGGAGGCTTTCAGTCCGCCGGGAGGTCCGCCCATCAGCTTGCCGCCCTTCTCGTCAGTTCGCCGAGATGATCGGCATAGCGTTCTTCGACTTCCCTGTCGGAGAGCCCATCGTAGGTGCTTGTGCTCCGAAGGCCGGGACGCGTTGATCGCAATTGGTCTGCGCAGTAAAGGATCTGGTCGGCGATGACATCACCCGGTGCGGTGGCAATCCATTCTGTCGACGCGGTGGCGGACAGGATCGTTCCTCTGTCTGCCGTGAGGGTGACGACGGGGTCGTCCCATCTGTCGAGCACCTGGCTGCGACCGACGTAGGTGCCGCCGCTGAAGAACGAATCGACGATCGCTCGGTGCTCGTCGAGTGTGCTGGCATCGAGCAACGCGAGAAGCCGGGTGCGACGGGACGGAAAGGAGCTGAGGAGCTCGAACCTGCCGGACTCGAGTGCGTCGCGGTCGTGCTCCCACAGGGCTGCGACGTAGCCCTGGAAGATGGCGTCGCCCATCTCGTGCGGTGAGACCTTCCGGTCCCACTGACTGTCCAGGCGGGCGGTGACCGGCAACCGTCCGGAATCGAGCGTCATTGTCACGACGGAAGGTCCGGCGGTAGGCGCTACTTGCGGGTGCATAGGCCTCGCTGGTGGATCGTCGTCCTGAAAATTCCCAAACGTCATCTCGGTCATCGAGTGCGTCATCCCCCCCGGAAGATCAGCTAGTTCACGCGCAGCCGGTTTCCCCTCGGCGTGCCCGCGAAACGGTAGCACGTCAGCTCGCGTGGCTCACTCGTCCGCGAGTAGCGGTTCGATGAGTCGAACGGTGTCCTCGAGTCCAGCGCACCACTCTTCCTGAGGCGCCGGGCCGATGAGGTCATGTTCTAGTCCACGCAGAATTATGAGCACTCCATAGTTGGTTTCGAGGGAATACGCACACTCGTCCCGGGCGTATTCACGGAACTTCAACAGCGCATGTCGTCCGTTGATCTCGAGGGGCTTCGCGTAGTCCGCTGTTTTCTCCGACTCTTCGGCGAATGTGACATTGCCGGACAGGAGTGTCAGCGAGTACTTCCGCTCGGCTGTCCGGAAGTCGCATCCCAGGAAGGTGTAGTCGTCCAGGGGGTACTCGGAAACATGCTTGGATGCTGGATCGTAGCCCGCTTCTGCGATGACGTTGTCGGGGATGTCGAGGCACGGGTCGAAGGTGACGGGAGGGCGTCCCGAGTCGTCCGTGACGCGAGGAACCCGAGTTGCCGACTCCGCAGCGGAAGCATCCTGCGCGAGCGTCGGGTCTGATGCTCCACATCCGGCCAAAAGGACGGTACTCAATGCGATAGCGCTGACAACGGTTGCAGGCTTCACAGCTGTTCTGCCGATCCGATCGCCCGGATTGCCTGGTAGATCTCGCTTTCGGTGTCCTCGAAGCCTCTGCCGTTCGCTTCGAATGTCGCGCGAAGTAGCTTCACAGCGTCTTGAAACTGAATCAACCGATTCTTCACCGAGTCGGGCGAGTTGATCAGCTTTTCTTCGAAACCACGCTGCAACTGCTTGGCGGAATCGAACCCGCCGAAGCCGGAGATGTTCTCGAACGCGCGGGTCTCACGAATTGCCTCGTCGAACTTCGCGATCAGATCGTCGCAGAGGGCAACGCATTCTGCTGCCGTGCCATCATCCAAATACAGCGTCTCGGTCATGAAGTCCCCCGGTTCAGTGCGGTCGGCGCCAGTCGAGGCGCGATGCTACCGCAGTGCCCTGCTGTGTTCCTCGAGTCATGCGCTGTTCGTGTACCTGATCGCCGTGGCCAGATTGTGCTCAGTCTGCGCCCGCGACACCATTGCACGGTGCCGACACCTTCCGACTCCCTCGTGTGTTTCGCCACCCAACCATCCGGTGCGGCGGGGGCACGGAACCACACACTCGTTGATCCGCTTCCTGATGTCTGTGTGATTCACGGTCGGGAAGCGCCACGTCGCGTCAAGATCAATGTGGCGTCCAGGCCGACGATTCCGCACGACTACCAAACGAATCTCGAACGGCTGACCACATTGGGGGACGGACCATTCGGCCGCTGGCTGCAACGAACCGCCAAGACGCACTCCGTGGCTACTTCCTGGCCGGTCTGCAGTGCTTGTGACGCTGCGCTGCGACGGCCGAAGCTCACTGCCGCGCTGACTGCTGCGGCTGGCGTCGGAGCACTCGTATTCGTTGTCGTCGCACTACTGGTAGGCGGGCAACAGACGTGGCTGGGAATCCCGATGTTCGGAGGGATTGCCGCATTGCTCTATGCGCCCCTGAACATCGTGGACCCGTTCGAGGTCACACATGCCGTCACATCACTCGAGGGCACCGAGGTGTCGGTTCTCGAACCCCATCCGAACTTTGTGGCTGCATTGAAGGAAGGCGCGTAAGCCAACTCGGGTGAGGGCGACTCGCAGGATAGGGTGCTGTGGCGTCCGATTTGCCGAGAGTCCGCGTTGGCCTATGTCGTCCAGGGGGAGTGTTCGTGAGCGAACCGATTTATGTCAGTGATCCGGAGTACTTCCAGGCTGCCGACTGGAGCCCGGAGCAGCTTCGTGAGGTGGCCCAGTCGATGAGCCCGGCGAATGTCGATCAGGTTGTCGGTGTGTGGAAAGGGTTCGGTGCGGACGGCGCGACGCAGATCACCGACTTCACGGCGGCGTTGCGACGAGAGATCGAGTCGGGTTGGTCGGGTGCGGCAGCAAGCGCTGCGGATGCCAAGGCCGATGCATATGGCAAGAGCGCCGAGCCACTGAAGGCGGATTTGCACAGCACTGCTGGTGCGCTGGATCCGATCTATCAGGCGGCCACACGTCTCAAGGGCGGGGCTGTACCGGAAGTTCAGGGTTTGAGCTTCTGGGATCACCTGACTCCGTGGAAGACGGACACCGACGACGAGTACTACCGGCGTCATCGGGAGGCACTGGATGCGATGAACAACATTTACGTCCCCGGCGTCGTAGGCAGCGACGGCACGGCTCAAACATTCACCAAGCTGCCCGAGATCGCCACCCCTCCCACGCCGGGGCCTGCCGGCCCGAACCCGGGCTATCTCGGTGGTCCCGGAAGTCCCGGCCCCGGAAACCCGGCAGGGTCTACCGGTTCCCCGACGGCCCCGCAGGCGTCTCCGACGGATGGCCCGCAGTCCGGCGCACCGGGTTCCCCGATGGGTGAGGGCGCCGCCGAACAGTCCGGCATGGCATCCGGGCTGGGCACTGGCGAACCGGCGAGCACCGGTGCGGCCTCGTCGGCGGGCATGCCTGTGACGGGTGGCGGCCTCGGTGATACATCGCGTATGGGTAGTGCCCCGAGTGCCGCGGGTGCGGGTGTCGGTGGCGGCATCGCCGGTGGGGGTGCCGGCGGAGGCATCGGTGGTGGTGTTGCGGGTGGTATTCCGCCTGCGGCCGCGGCGGCCCCGAAAGCGCCTGGTTCTACCGGGGTAATCGGTGGCGGTGGCAGAGTTGGCGGCACGGCTGGTGTCGGTGGTGCCCGTCCGATGGGGATGGGCGGCATGATGGGTGCCGGAGGTGCCCGCGGGGCCGGCGGCAATGACGACACCGAGCATCAGACGCCCGGGTACTTGATCACGCTCGAGAACGGCAACGAACTGATCGGCAAGATGCCGACTGTGGCGCCTCCGGTGATCGGCGCATGAGGATCGCGAACTGGCAGCTGCGCGGTGACCAGTTCGGTGCACTGTGGGACGCATCCGGCCAGGACCGCCCTCCGTTTCCTTTGAGCCCGATGAGTTCTGCCCGTACGTGGGGTGCGTTCGAGTACGAGCAACGCCGGATACAGGAGGCGTTCGCCGGGCAGGATCGCGACAGTGTTCGCCTGGCGGTGCGGGTTCTGGCGGAGCCCGAGGTGTTCGTCGAGATTTCCGGTGAGACGGTCGAGAAGACGCCGATCAGGATCATCGGTGCCCAGCTGCAACGCTGGTGTGCCATTGCGGTTCAGGAGCCCGGTTCAACCCCTGCTGCGGGTGGGGATGTGGTGCTGGGGGCGGGCATCACCACTGATCTTGCTGCTCTGCTGGTCGGTCAGATTCCGCAGAATGCGGCGGGCAAGCGGACGTTCGCGCGCAACGATGTCACCGAGGACGATTACTTCTCCCAGAACATCCTGAGAAGCGCCGGTGCGGCGGGGGCCGCTCCGAAGCTCGAGGATGCCATGCGGGCCAGGTATGCCGGCCGGGGAACCATGCGGGTCTGCCAGGGCCCGCGTCATACCCGGGGCGAGTTGGGCGTGATTCGCTGGCTCGATGTCGCCGGGGACGGTCGTTACATGATCGGCCCACGCGACCCGAATGCTGCCGTGCTCGCAGGTCCGCAGCTGGTGGTGTCGACGTTGGAGTCATTGATCGCCCGCGGTCTACGCGCTCAGCGTGAGCTTGCCGAACAGTACTGGTAGAAGGAGGAACTGATGAGCGACAACGAGCAGACCACTCCACCAGGAGCCCCGCGGGGTGGTTCGTGGAAACCTGTCACCGACCTCGCCCTCGGATCGGGGCGCCTCGACCTCGACCCCGAGGCCATCAAACGGTGCATCACCCTCTGCGGTGACCACGCCGACGCGATGGGCAGATTGGCCGAACGTGCCAGGTATGAACTCGATGTCGATGCGCTCGGGATCGGCGAGGCATACCTGGAGTCGGCCCGACAGCTGACGCAGAAGTTCAAGGACAAAGCCGTTGGTGGCGGGCAGATCGAGGACTGGAACTCAGCGGTGGGGCTGTTCCGTTCGCACGAAAGTCATGCGAGAGACATGAAGTCGACGTTCGAGGCCGTCCTCAAAGCCTACGAAGAGCAGGAAGGCATCACCACCGCCGCCCTCACCGCACAAGGAGACGACCTCGCATGATTTTCCCGAGACGGGCCGCGTCGTGCGTGGTCGCTGTCGCTGCACTGTCGCTGACGGCCTGCACGTCCAGCGAGCAGGCGGCGGCACCTCCAGAGCTGCCGCCGTTGACGTTTCACCCTTGCGATGGTTTCGGACCCGATGCCCGCGCCGCCGCCGGTATCGACGGCGCGGACATCCAGCGCTACGAGGATCGAGAGGAGCCCTTCCAAGCTCGGCCGTGCTCCTACCGTTCGGATGATCCGTATTCGTCGGTGTTGATCTCCTCCAACCGCATCCGGCTGTCGAAAGCCGAAAACGACGAACGGTATACCCTCGTGCAGGACACCACGGTCGCAGGTCACCGCACTCTCATCACCGACTTCCCCGGCGGGTTGCAATGCAAAGCATCGGTAGATTTCGATCCCAATGTGCTGGAAGTGATGGTCGGGTACAAGCAGGGCGATATCGAAACCCCTGAACAGGCTTGCTCACTTGCTCTTCAGGTCGTCGAGGATCTGGCCCCATATTTCCCCGACCACCTGTGATCTTTGGTGTATGGGGGTACATGCGGGCCTGTGATCGAGGCCCAAGATTCACACAGCATCCGCGCCCAATGTAACTGCAGCCGTTGCGAACTCGGGATGAGGTTTGTGGACGATCAGTTCTGTTCCGTCCTCTGAGACAATCGGACGGAAGAGTTCCTTGTAGGTCGACAGGCTTCTGACTGCTGGTATGCAGAGCGCGACGCCTGGTATTACGAGCAACGGTCGCGGTCCTTCCGGTATCCAGTCCATCAGCGGAGTGAGGGGTCCCGCGAGCACTGTCACGGCAAGAGCGATGAGGACGGCACTGATGACGCGTCGCGCAAGCAAGTACCGGCGACAGGACGTGCACATCGGCCAATAGACCCGAACCCAGATCATCCGAGACCGACGTTCTTTGGTGCGATCCGCTCGAGCACGGGGCTTCAGTTCGGCCAGGACCTTGCCGCCGGCCGACAGATCATCCCATGGGATATGCGGGTGCGACGGCACGTCCACCTTGCGCATTCGAGACCCAGATCGACCGTGACGGACGCATACAGGCGGCAGCGAACCTACGAGTTCACGCCAGTGCTTCCGCTGCGCCTCTGTGGGGTTGGCTGTAGAAACTGGGCGCAAAGGAAACGTGACGGACGGCTCGGGCACGTTGTCGATGGTGCGACACCGTTGGATGGTTCAGCAAATTACGGGTGGTTCGGCAGGTGATCGCGTCGTGTTGTGCGGATGATAGCTTCCCTGAGTGTCGAAGAGGGGGACTGAATGACTCTGGAAGCAAATCCAGCTGACTTGGGGAAGTTTGCACAGCGAACGGACGAGTTGTCCGGGCAATGCAGAAAGGCTGCCGACCACGTGGATGGTTGGCTGTCCATCGACGATTCCGATGCTGGAGTGATCTTTGCTCCGATTGTGTCGCAGGTCGCGGAGATACGGGAGATGCTCGTGACGAACGCTGACTCGATGCGGCGTCTGACCGAGGTCTCGGCCGAGAACCTTCGCATCATCGCGCAGAACTACAGCGACCAAGATTCCGCCAACGCTGGTCAGCTTGGGACAGCGGGAGGCTCCCTTCATGGCTGAGCCGAGTTCTGAACTGATCGCTCCCGTTGCTAACGATCCAGTGCCGAATCTCCTCGAGAATGCGCTCGATGGTTCCCTGACCAGCCCGACCTACCTGGTAGGCGAGGCTCTGGTGTTCTGCGGGATGGTCGGGACGAACGACCCGTGGGCATGGGTTGCCGATCAGCTTGCAGGGGATTGGCAGGCCCTTCAAACGGCAGGAAAATCACTCGATGGACTAGCGAAGTTCAATACGGCATTGTCGGAGGAACTCTCAGCTGCGACGTCGCTGGCAATGCAGACGTGGAAAGGCGACGCCGCCGCATCGGCGACTCAGTACTTCACCGAACTCAGCGAGACGATTGGCCGCCAGAGCGGGGCGATTCGCCGAATGGCTGAGCAACTCGACCAGACGTCTTTGGGCATGTATGAAGCATCCGAGGCGGTCAAAGATTTGATCAGCATGCTGATCGATTGGCTGATTGCCGTGACTGTCAATGCAGTAGCCGGCATGGTCAGTGGCCCCACACCTGCTGGCGCGGCCTTTCTTGCGGCTGCACTACTGATGGCCAAGAAGGCGTGGGACGTAGTCAGCAAGATTCACCAGGTATTGGGTGCGGCGTGGGCGGGAGCCCAGAGCACGGTGGGTCTGATTGCCGGCCATCTCGCGACAGTCCGTGATGTGCGTCTTCCTCAACTTCCGGACGCCGCGTATCAGCCCGGGGGTGCGTGATATGAGTGGTGCGCAGGGGATGGAGCCGGACAAGGCACCTCTGATGGAGGTGCTGCGAGACGATCCGGCGCTGGCAGCGCAATTGAGGAAGTCGGTCCAGGTGCTCGCCGACCATGCGCCTGATCCCGCGATGGGGCAGATGCTGCGCCAGGTGCTGAGCGGAGACAAGAATCTGCGTGATGTTTTTGCGGGCACAGATTTCCCGGAAATGTTCCGTCCGTATACGGAGGCGGCAGTGGCCGAGGTGGCGCACATGACGGACGAAGAGAAGGAAGCGTCGGTGGAGCAGGGCCGCAGCCAGATCGATGCCGCGTACGAGGCTGCCCGTGCTACGCAATCGGCTCCAGCGTCGGGCGAGGTTGACGACGACGAGTACTTCCGAAACCGCGGCTCAATCCTGAAGTCGGAGTGGTAGAACCACAGCGCGTCCACACCCTGTGGCAGGTCAATCGACCGTGGTCTACGCGCTCAGCGTGAGCTTGCCGAGCAGTATTGGTAGAAGGAGGAACTGATGAGCGACAACGAGCAGACCACTCCACCAGGTGCCCCGCTGGGTGGTTCGTGGAAACCTGTCACCGATCTTGCCCTCGGATCGGGGCGCCTCGACCTCGACCCTGAGGCCATCAAACGGTGCATCACGCTCTGCGCCGACCACGCAAACGCCATGGGTCGATTGGCCGAACGAGCCAGGTACGACCTCTACGTCGATGCACTCGGGATCGGCGAGGAGTACCTGGAGTCCGCGCGGCAGTTGACGCAGAAGTTCAAGGACAAAGCCATCGGCGGCGGGCAGATCGAGGACTGGAACTCGGCGGCGGGACTGTTCCGTTCGCACCAAAATCATGCCCTGGATATGAAGGCGACATTCGAGGCCGTCCTCAAAGCCTACGAAGAGCAAGAAGGCACCACCACCGCCGCCCTCACCGCACAAGGAGACGACCTCGCATGATATTTCCGAGACGAGCAGCGTCATGCGTGGTCGCTGTCGCTGCGCTGTCGCTGACGGCCTGCACGTCCGGCGAGCAGGCGGCGCCACCTCCAGAGCTGCCGCCGTTGACGTTTCACCCGTGCGATGGATTCGGACCCGACGCCCGTGCCGCCGCCGGTATCGATGGTGCGGACATCGAGCGCTACGAGGATCGGGAAGAGCCGTACCAAGCTTGGGCGTGCTCCTACTATTCTGATGATCCGTATTCCTCGGTGCTGATTTCCTCCAACCGCGTCCCTTGGTCCAAAGCCGAGAATGACGAACGGCTCACCCTCGTGGAGGAAACGACGGTCGCAGGTCATCGCACTCGGGTTCACGACTTTCCCGGCGGGTTGCAGTGCGTGGCATCGGTGGATTTCGATCCGAATGTGCTGGAAGTGATGGTCGGGTACAAGCAGGGTGATATCGAAACCCCTGAACCGGCTTGCTCACTTGCTCTTCAAGTCGTTCGGGATCTGGCCCCGTATTTCCCTGATCACCTGTGAGACCTGGGGTATCGGATGATGGCGGGCCTGTCATCGACGTGGCCGTTCGTCGTCCTCGGTATCGCTGACGTCCTGCGCTGCGCTGAGGTAGGTCGCGAAGACATTGAGGGCTCCGAGCCCACCGGGCGTGACCCCCGTGAACGGGGCCAAGCATGTCGATCACCGAGCGGCCGCTGGCACCACTAGGAATCAAGGGACCGCGTCCCCGTCGCGAAGACGTTCGTTCTCACGTGGCCGGTATGCCTCCGACGCCCGCGTCGCCTTGACCGAGCGCCGATCGGGTGAGACGTGTGGCGACGCATCGCGCGTGAAGGCACCTGCGGTGAACTGTCGGCGCGTGGGTACAGAATGTCGGCATGAGCGTCGAGCGTCGGGAGCTGGTTGGGTACTTGGATTCGGTCACCAGGGAGGGCAATGATGAACCCGAACGCGTAATGCTGCACGCCCGTGACGAGCGGAAGGTGTATATCCGCGCAGTCGACCCCTGCGATCCGGAGCCTGAGCGTGTAGCGGTCTACGCGGGAGACGAAATTCTCATGATGGAACATTTGTCGCATAGTGGTCTGCATCTCGCTCCTGAGGGTGACGAGGGCTTTCTGCTTTCCCAACGCATCGTCCCGGTGCAGGAAGAACCAGGGGTGATCTATGCGCGACACCTCCGTCACGGAGAAGCCGACGACGGTCGCCGAGTGCATGTCCGTCCTGGGACCAAGGTGTCGCTCGACCCCTACCTGGATCTGGACATAATTGACGAGTTCGAATTCCAAGGAGTCGAAGGCTACGTCCCACTCACACCCGTGTTGTTCACCTGGTTGGTGACCGCAGGGAAGATGACCGACGACAGCCGACGCCGCTATCTTTTGTCCGCGGCGCGGCGACTCGATCTGGCGCATAGTTTGTTTCAGAGGGTCGAGCAACTGCGGCAGAGGGACCCCGAAGGGGCACCCGCCACTCGCCGCGCTGCCTTCGAACTGATCGGCTGCGTTGAGATGGCGGTGGTGTCGTTGAGCCGCGCAATGGACATGTGCGAGAGAGCAGCGCAGGACGTCGGTGCGACTACCGCGGTTCCCGCCGAGATCAGTTCACGCTGCACTGCTGTGCGCGAACTACGAAACGCCTACGAACACATCGAGGATCGCGCTTTGGGCAGAATCAGGGGAGACGAACACCCGGACGCACTGACGATTTTCGAGCACTCCAGCGTTGTCGAGCGAGGCGTGATCACCTACCGGGACTATCAGCTCGACCTTGCCGTCGACGTGCCCACGACAATCAGCGCGATCCGACAGTTCCTGAAAGCCGTTGCAGGAGAAACTCCGTAGTCAAAAGGCGTCGTCGACTCAGGCTAGTACGGCGCCAATCCACAGTCGGCTTGAATGTACTTCGCGACCGGTGTGCAGTGATTGTGGCAACTCGCTGCGGCGGCTGAAACGCGTTGCCCCGATCACTGCTGTGCCGGCGTCGGAGCACTCGTATTCGTCGTCGTCGCGCTGCTGGTCGGTGGTCAGCAAACGTGGCTCGGAATCCCGATGTTCGGCGGGATTGCCGCGTTGCTCTATGCACCGCTGAACATCGTGGACCCGTTCGAGGTCACACATGTTGTCACCTCGCGCGACGGCACCGAGGTGAACCCCATCCGAACTTTGTCGCGGCAATAGAGGGCAGCGGGTAAGCAGTCAGAGGTGCGACACGGGAGGCCTCCAGCCCGAGGCCTCCCGTGTGTATTGACGTTCGCTGGGGACACGCGGGTGCCCTGGACATGGGAGTATCCAACACCGTCACGCCTCGCAATTTAGGCATGAGGCTGCAGCTTGGCGATGAGGTCCTCGCGGCGGCGGTCGAGTTCTGCGATGCGCGATTCGAGGGTTCGGTGCGTGGCTTCCCAGACCAACTCGCCCGGCCACCGTAGGAGGGCTGACGTTGCGCGGTCGGGTCGACTCAGCCACAGGAACACCGATGGCATCACAAAGAGAGCAACGACGGTGCAGACGCTCGCGACTAGCAGGGCAAGCACCTCGTTTCGATCGAAATCGATGACTGCAACGACCAGGATGGTGAGGGCGATAGCCCCGACAGGAAACCGCCACGGAGCCAGGGTAAGTCCCCATTTCGGGTGTTTGTGATACTCGGACCAACTTCGGTATGCAAAGAACCATGTGCCCGAGGTTGTTGCTGCGACGATGGCGGTCGCTGCGCAGAAGAGAAGGAGAAAGTGAGGCCTTACGTCGGTCGTGACCCTAAGTGCCAAGGCGGCGAGCGTCACGAGAGAGCTGACAGTGATCGAAACGGCGAGAATTCGAAGAGCCTGTGCGCGAAGCTGGGGCCAGGCGGAGTCTGGACGGCGCGAAGTATCATATTTGCTGCCGAAGGTGTTGGCAATCCTGTCGCCCAGTTGGCGCTTGCGGGTCAAGATCTGACTGAGATTCCGGTAACGCTTTGCCGCGCTGGCACTTCCGAAACTGACAGTTGCAACGAGTAGAGCACATGCGATCGCGACAAAATTGACTGCCACTGCCGTACCAACAACCGTACGGAAGTTGTCCGAGTTCCACTCGAAGGTCCACATCAACGCCCCGATCGCAACTGCCGTGACGGCCAGCAGCCAGCAGAGCACGGCCAGCGATTCTCTCCAGAAGGTAAGGGCGACTTGATCTGGCAGGAGTTGAACGTTCATGGGGACGCTAATCGCGATATTGATTGTCGCAATTACCGCAAGTATGGACAATGCGACGACCAAACTGTCTCCGGGGCTTAGCCAACCAGATGCGCCTTCTTTCCACGCTTCGAACACCCATGAGGTCGACGGGTCGAGGCCTGCCGTAACCCAACCCACCAGCGCAGCGCAACAGAGACCGGCAAGGGTCATGGTGGAGAAGATCGCCACCATATCCTGCTGGGCTTGTCGAAATCCGGCAGCGACTTCGTCGGCGTCCTTTGACAGTTCATCAGGGTCGGGTCCAAGGTCCTGCGGCGGATCCGAGATCTCGGCGGCACGTTGTTCATCTCGAGATCGACGGCTGACGGCGAAGGCTGTCAGGCCTACTGCCGTGAGAGTCGTCGCAGTTGCGGTTACCGCCCTACGATTGATGGGTGTGTTTCGCACTTTGAAGTTCCTCCCCTGTTCACTTCATCTGAGGCTGCCTGTGGAAGGTGTCCGAGTTGTCCCTCCCAGTTGCGTAACCGCTCGCGGTACGTGGCGCCCCATCGCCTGCTTGACGCAGCACCTACAGGACCTGCTCCACTTGACGCTCGACCGCACGGACCGTCCGGCTGCCGGACATGAGGTGTGGCAGAAGGGTGTCACGGATGACTGCCAGTCTGCTGGATTCGTCCAATGCCTGTGCGGAGGCAGTCGATAGTGCACGAAGTTTCTCGGCGACGGCGGCTTCGCGATCCCTCGTAATGAATCGAAGCGCAAGCTTTGAAAGTTGCTCACGTGACAGTTCCGTTTGTCCGGTGCTTCCTTCGCCCATCATCTCAATCGTCTTCTGGGCGTGAAGCAGCGCGAATCCAGCGCAAGTTGGATCGATTCCGTCCGGATCGAATCGGACAATCGAAACATGTGAGTCTACCGTGGCGTCGTCGTCGCCCGTCCAGCGCGCAACCCTGCCGAGAGTCCCTGCGCCGGTAGAGTTCACGAGCACATCATTGGGTTGTAGTCGCTTAGGCTGCTGTACCTTGCTCCCTAGCGTTCGGCGTGCGGGGGCCAGGCTTATTCGCTGTCCGCGGATGCACTTCTGGTTGAGTACCGTGAGTTCACTCTCGTCCTCCGTGTACTTGGGCGCGACCCCACGCGAGATCAACGAAGCAACGTCGGACAGCGCGCGTTGCTCGCTGCTTTCGGCGGCCGCACCCAAATAGATGGCGGCCGCAAGAGCATCTGCAGTGTCCGCGAGCTTGCGGTTCGCGGCGATCTTGTCGTCGAGGGCGGCGAGGACCTCGGCGATGGCTTGTTGCTGGGACAGGGGCGGCAGGCGAACGGGGATAGACCCGATAAGGGCGGGACTAATATTTGCCTGAGCCGAGCCGTACCCGAGTGAGTTAAATGCGTCCTGTACGTTTCTCTGGCGCATGTAGTAATACAAGTACCCTATATCAGTTGTGTGCTCATCTCTGATTGTCAGTCGCCCCACCCTTTGGTTGAGTAGCAACTGGCGATCGGTGTCCACTCGGCATACCTGACCTACGTAACCAGTCATAGAGATCAGGACATCGCCGTTAGCAAGTTCGAAATCAGGTACCGAGGCGGCAACGCTCGTGCTTACGAACGAGCAGTCTTCGAGGGATAGGCCCGAATTCTTGACATTTGCGATCTTTACCACGGGCACCCCGTGCTCTGTCCAATCTGCACTCTTAAAGGCGAATCCCGACTTAACTCTTGCGAGGTCGCCCAGAGGGTGGCGGTGCCATCCATCAGGGAGTGTGCTCATTTCACCCTCCCCAACTGCTCGCGCACGACGGCCTGCAGGCGCGCTGACTCATCGAATTGGGCGAACAGCTCAGTGGTGAGCCGCTCGATCTTCTGGTCGATCGGTTCGCCGTCGTCATCGAGTGGGGCGGCGCCGACATAGCGACCGGGAGTCAGGGCGTAGTCGGCTTCCTTGATCTCGGCCAATGTTGCCGAATAGCAGAAGCCCGGCTCATCTGCGTACTCGATGCCCTTCGTGGATTCCGTTCCGCGCCAGGCGTGGAAGGTGTGGCCGATCTTGGCGATGTCGTCATCGCTGAGCGCACGCTCGGCGCGGTCCACCATGTAACCCAGGTTGCGGGCATCGATGAACAACACCTGGCCCTGACGGTCGATCGACCCCTTCGGGCCCACCGACTTGTCTTTCGCAAAGAACCACACGCACACCGGGATTCCGGTGCTACGGAACAACTGCGTCGGCAGCGCGACCATGCACGACACCAAGTCGGCTTCCACCAGCTGCGCGCGAATATCGCCCTCACCGCCGGAGTTCGACGACATCGAACCGTTCGCCATCACCACACCGGCACTGCCGCGCTCGGCGAGCTTCGAGATGATGTGCTG
>JAAYXN010000080.1 GCA_012515885.1 Rhodococcus sp. (in: high G+C Gram-positive bacteria) | reverse complement strand
GAGATGTACCCGATGGACGGAGTTGTTTAGCCGCATTGGCCCGTCGACGTGCGTCAAGATTCAGCTCCTCCGACTTGTACGTCTTGCGGTGGGGTGCACCGCAATCCCTACATTGTTTATTGCCTAGATCGTGTCGTTCTATACCGAGCTACACACTGTGCGGGCGGCTGTCAGAACGTCCGGTCACAACATAGTGTGATCCACTTCGCGATACAAGACCTGGAGGAAAACTTGAAGAAATTTTCAACGATTCCCGTTGTCAGGGGCGCGTTTCGGCAGAAAGTACTCCGTTGATTCTTTGCGGAACAGAAGCACGATTGCACCTACAGCCGCGACGGCTTGAAGGATTTGAGCGCCACCCAACAGCAAGGTGGTGGTCGAGCCCAAGATGGCTTCGTCGTTTCCCACACCGAACAGCACCGGCAGCGCCATGAACGCCAAGGCGACGCCGATCACGGTGAGCACCATGCGGGCCCACTGCCGTCCCCGGGACATTGCCCGGACGAGTAGCAGGAACAGCCCCGTCACGCCGACGAAGATCAGGCCAGCGAGGCCGAGGCCGGGAATCCACACGGTGTTCAACGCGTCGCTGAGTTGCGCTACTTCTTCAGGTTCGGTTCCTGGAGTCGACTCGGCCTGTCGCACGAACTCGGCAATAAAGACGTCGCGCTGGCCCGCCATTGCTGCGAGCCCACCGAATCCCTGCAGCAACCCGAGCAGTGCAACCAGCCACCACAGATGGCGAGCCGTCTGGACGTCGACGGGCGCCGGGTTTTCCGGACCCTGCGACACCGATGGCATCGCAGGTTGCCCGTCAAATCTGTCGTACTGCGGAGGCAGGTCACTCATGCTGTTCAGCCTATCGCGGGTGGGTTTGGCGCCGCAGAGTCACTTGGGACCCCACTGGCCTGTCGAGTCTGGGCCGCTGTACGGCTGCGCTTCGGTACCCATCGGCTGTACATCGCCGCCAATGAACGGCTGCGCCGCGGGACTGTACTGCTGCTGCCCGTACTGCTGTGCGGGGAACTGCTGCGCGGGCGCGCCTGGGTTGTATGCACCCCACTGCTGCCCGGGCTGCATACCCGGTCCGGGCGGGGTCCAGTTCGCGGCCGGACCGCCGCGGAAGTAGTTGTTCGAATCGCCACGGAACATGAACACGATTGCGGCGACGATGGCGATGAGCTGGATCACCTTCATACCCAAGCTGATGTAGGTCCAGGTCATGTCGATCTCGATGCCGAGCTCTTCGTACAGCTCCGCTTGGTCTATGACCGACTGAATCATTACCGACATGGCGACCGACATGAGCCCGAACAACAGCGCGATAGTCCCGATGATGGTGAGCAGGATCCGCGCCCAGTTTCCGCCGCGGCCCATCGCCCAAATGAACCACAGTACGAAGGCTGTAAAGATCGCGGCGACGATAGCGTAGGCGACGAGGAATCCGGTCGCGAACGCGCCACCAAATTCCGCTGCCTGCTGCGCGTCTGAGGCGGAGATCGTTGGATCGTTGGCGATAGAGTTCTCGATCGCGCTGTCGATCTGCGAGGTGCCGAACCAAATCTCCAGCACTGTGGGGATGAATCCCAGTGCCGCACAGAGCAGCCACAGCACCTGAGCTGTTTTAACTGAGGATGGGGCTTCGCGTTTGCCCATGCCGGAAAGTTCTGGTGGCGGTGGCGCCGGCCAGTTTTGACCGTAGTGAGCGCCTGCCATCCCCTGTGGTGACCCCTGATATGTCATGTGCGCAGAGTAGCGGCACAGGAATTCGCCTCCGACAGTAGGGCCGGACAATCGACGCAAACTACAGCCGTGGGTGTTTAGCCGAGGCGCTGTGCGACTTCTGTTGCCCAGTAAGTCAGTACAATGTCGGCGCCTGCGCGGCGAATGCACAGTAGCGATTCCATGATCGCGGCGTCACGGTCGATCCACCCGTTCTGGGCGGCCGCGGTAATCATCGCGTACTCGCCCGAAATCTGGTACGCGGCGACGGGAACATCTGAGCGGTCCGCGGTTTCACGCAGCACATCAAGGTAAGACATGGCAGGTTTGACCATCACCATGTCGGCGCCTTCGACGAGATCCAAATCGACTTCGCGCAGCGATTCGCGGCGATTGGCTGGGTCTTGCTGATAGGTGCGGCGGTCGCCTTGCAGGGACGATCCGACGGCTTCGCGGAACGGGCCGTAAAAGGCGGACGCGTATTTCGCGGCGTATGCGAGTTGCGCGACGTCGTGGTGCCCGGCGGCGTCTAGCGCGCTGCGGATGGCGCTGACTTGCCCATCCATCATTCCGCTGGGGCCGAGAATGTGCGCGCCAGCATCAGCTTGCGCCACCGCCATGTCGGCGTATAACTGCACGGTCGCGTCGTTGTCGACGGCGCCGTGCTCGTCGAGGACTCCGCAGTGACCGTGATCGGTGAATTCGTCCAGGCACGTATCGGCCATGATCACTGTGGCGTCGCCAAGCTCGGCAGACAGTGACCGCAGCGCCCGATTGAGGACGCCGTCAGGGTCGACGCCGCCGCTGCCACGCGCGTCCTTATCTTCGGGTCGCGGTACACCGAAAAGCATGACCCCGCCGACACCGGCGCGCACCGCTTCGTCGGCGGCACCAAGCAGCGTGTCCGTCGTGTGCTGGTACACGCCCGGCATGGACGAGATAGCCCGGGGCTCACTGATACCGTCGGCAATAAACATCGGCAGAACGAGGTTCCTCGGCTCCAAAGATGTTTCCGCGACCAGTCGTCGCATCGCTAGCGTGCGGCGAAGCCGTCGGGGACGGTGATGCGGAAACACCTCAGGCACTCCTCGCTTGGCTAACCGGGTCTAGGCAGTACGGCGGATGGATCTACGACCCAGTACGGCAGATGGATCTTCGACCCAGTGTGACGGATGGATCTACCGGCGCGCGCGGGACTTCTTGCGCGGCGGAGGCAACGCACCTTCGGCACGCAGACGCGCCGCGTGCTCAGCGAGTGCCTCGACCAGCGGACCCATCTGTGCGGTCTCCGGCTGCACGTCAACACGCAGACCGAATTCCACTGCGGTCTCGGCCGTCTTCGGTCCAATGCAGGCGACGAGGGTGCGTGCGTGCGGCTTACCCGCGATACCGACCAGGTTGCGCACGGTCGAGGACGAAGTGAAGCACACCGCGTCGAAACCGCCGGTCTTGATCATCTCGCGGGTCTCGGCCGGTGGCGGCGCAGCACGCACCGTGCGGTACGCGGTGACGTCGTCGATTTCCCAGCCGCGTTCACGCAGACCTTCAGCGAGCGTTTCGGTGGCAATGTCGGCGCGCGGCAATAGGACTCGGTTGACTGGGTCGAAAACGTCGTCGTACGGCGCGAATTCGGCGAGGAGCCCTTCACTGGACTGCTCCCCAGAGGGAACCAGCTCGGGTGTCACACCAAATGAGCGCACCTTGTCGGCGGTGGCTTGGCCGACGCAGGCGATCTTGACGCCAGAGAATGCGCGGGCGTCGAGACCGAATTCTTCGAACTTTTCCCACACTGCCCGTACCGCGTTGGTGGAGGTGAAGACCACCCACTGGTAGCGGCCGTCAACCAAACCCTTGACGGCCCTTTCCATCTGGGCGGGGCTGCGCGGCGGCTCGACGGCAATGGTCGGAACCTCGATGGGGATGGCGCCGTGAGTGACCAGACGATCACTCATGTCCTGCACCTGCTCCTTGGTGCGGGGCACCAGCACCTTCCAGCCGTACAGGGCGCGTGATTCCCACCAGGACATCTTGCTGCGCTGCGACACGACCTTGCCGACGGTGACGATCAGCGGACCGACCATTTCCGAGCCGGCTTCGTTGAGCGTCGCCAGGGTGGCTTCAACCGTGCGCTGCTGGCGGGTGGTTCCGTTGACGGTGATGGCGGTCGGGGTCTGCGGGGCCAGTCCGTGTTCGACCAGTGCGCTCGCGGTTTCGGCGAGGTGCCCGGACGTGGCGTGCAGGACGAGTGGTCCGGGTGAGGACGCCAGTGCAGCCCAGTCGACTTCGCTACGCACATCGGCTTCGGTGTGTCCCGAACCCAGTGCCATACCCGCGTAGGACGGGACGGTCGTGGCGGCAGGCAGCCCAGGCAGAACCTCAAACTGAACCTGTGTCCGCGCGACGGCACCGATCTCGGCGATCACCGAATCGGTGGTCATCGGGTCACCGGAAACCAGGCGCACGACGTCACGGCCAGCCTTAGCCTCCTGAACCAGTGCTTTCGCTACGTCCGCGGGCTCACCGAGGGCGGGGCGAACTTCAGCGATCGGCTCCAGCGTCTGCGGATCGACACCAAGGTCAGCACCAACCAGGTGTGCCACGCCCTTGTCGACGTCGGGGTCGGTGAAGGCCAGCGAAGCTGAAGTGAGGACGTCGTGGGCGCGGACGGTGAGCAGCGCCGGGTCGCCCGGTCCGGAACCTACGAAGAGGATTCGGCCGGGGGCGATCTTGCGAACTCGGCTCATCGGTGATTCTCCAGTGCGGTCAAGTTGCGAGAGGGGTACAGGGTTGGGGCGGTCGCGATGATGCGGTCAATCATCGGTGCCCCCTATCGGCGTGCTCATCAGTTCGCGGGCGCCGAGTTCAAGTAACTCGCGCGCGACCTGGCGTCCTAATGCTTCAGCGTTTTCGGGTGCTCCTACTGCACTGGCGCGCAGTACGTCGGAGCCGTCCAGTGCGGCGGCGCAGCCGCGCACGGAGAGTTCGTCAAAGACTCGGCCGTCGTCGTCAATGGATTCGACGACGTCAGCGGTCGCGCCGACGGGTGCGGTGCAGCCTGCTTCGAGTTCGGCGAGCAGTGAGCGTTCGGCGAGGACAGCAGCTCGGCTGGTGGCGTCGTCGAGGGCTGTGAGCGTTTCGACCAGTGCGGTGTCATCGGAGAGGCATTCGACAGCGAGCGCGCCCTGCGCGGGTGCGGGCAGCATCTGCACCGGCTCCAACGCTTCGGTGACGCGGTCCAGTCGACCGATGCGCGCTAATCCGGCACGGGCAACGACGACGGCATCGAGTTCGCCGTTGTCGACTCGTGCGAGTCGGCTGTCGAGGTTGCCGCGCAGCGGAAGCACATCCAGTCCGAGCCCCAGTGCCCGCAGCTGCGATGCGCGGCGCGGCGCGCTGGTGCCGATTTTTGATCCGGCGGGAAGCTCACCGAGCACCAATCCGTCGCGGGCGACGAGGGCGTCACGTGGATCTTCTCGCGGCGGGACCGCGGCGATCGTGAAGCGGGAGTCCGCGGCCGTCGGCAAGTCTTTGTATGAGTGGACGGCGACGTCGACGCGGCCGTCGAGCAGCGCTTCGCGCAGTTCGGCGGTGAACACACCCACACCGATTTTTTCGACCGGGTCCGAGGACTGATCGCCCTTGGTTTTGATGATGACCAGTTCGGCGTCGTGACCAGCCTGAATCAGCGCGTCGCGGACGGTTCCGGCCTGTGTTGTTGCGAGCAAGCTGCCCCGGGTACCGATCCGGAGTGTGCGAGTGCCCGTGGCGCTCATGCTTGCCCGTCCTTCCTGCTGTGCGCGGTGTCGCTGGGTGCGCTAGTGGTTGCGGTGTCGAGAGGTTCGTGCGGTGCGGCGTCAACGACAGCGTCGTAGGCGGCGTCTATGACGACGGCGTCGGTGCTGAAGCGTCGAACTGTGGGGTCCGAACCTGCGATGAAGGCGTTCGAAAGGTCGATGTCGTGGGCCAGTTCGTCCTGTGCCAGCTCGATGTCGGCGGCAAGCTCGGAGGACTGTGCAACGGCGGCGATCGATCCGGGTGTGAGTTCGAATAGTTCCCGCAGGGCGGCAGCGTAGGTGTCGCCGCCTGGTGCGGAGGCGAGTTGCTTGACCCGGACTGTGGGTGCGTGCAGCAGTTTGTCGACGACGCGGCGCACGGTGCGGGCCACTTCGTCACGCTGCGGGTCGTCGAGGCCGGGTAGGCGTGAATCGAGGCGGAGCAGTTCGCCTTCGACGACCTCGGCGGCGCGTTGGCGCAGAGCAGTCACGGTGGGGGTGACCTCGGCCATGCGCTGGCCGGTGAGGTAGTTGGTCAGTTCTGTTGCCACGATTGTCCGCGCTGCCTGCGCGTCGGATGCCGCGGTCTCGGTGGCGGGGTCGGCTTGCAGCGCTTCCATGTCGAGCACGGTGACTCCGGGCAGCCCGGCCACGGTGGGTTCGACGTCGCGCGGCAGTCCCAGGTCGCAGATGACGAGGGGACGGTCGGCGGGGCGGTCGGCGTGGGCCAGCGCGACGTGAGTGTCAGCGAGGGTGACCACTGCCCCGACCGCGCCGGTACAGGTGATCAGGATGTCAGCGGAACTCATCGCTGTTGCCAGCTCGGAGAGCGGGGCGGTGCTGGCCTGTGCGCCGCCGGTGCGTGCCGTCTCCGCGAGGTTTTCGGCACGTTCAGCAGTGCGGTTGACGACGGTGATGTGCGCGATGCCGGCACGCAGCAGGTGCGCCACTGACAGTCCGCCCATAGCGCCCGCGCCGACGACGACGGCGCTGCGTCCGGTGAGCCCGTCACTGAACACTGAGGATGCGCGGTCCAGCGCCACCGACACCACCGAGGCGCCCGCGGCATCAATACCGGTTTCGGTGTGTACCCGCTTGCCGACGCGAAGGGCACGCTGAGCCAACTCGTGCAGCGTCCGCCCGGCTGCCTGCTGGGCGTCAGCTGACGCGTATGCGGCGCGGATCTGGCCGAGGATCTGCTGTTCGCCGACCACCATCGAATCGAGGCCGCTGGCGACAGCAAACAGGTGCTCGGCTGCGGCTTCGCTGTAACGGACGTAGGCGTACTTGTGCAGTTCGGTGAGGCTGACGTTGGCGTGCTCAGCGAGCAGCTCGCCCACCTCAGCGAGGGCACCGTGGAACGCGTCAACGACGGCGTAAATCTCCACCCGGTTGCAGGTGGACACGATCATGACCTCGGAGACATGGGTAGACCCGAGCAACTTGTCTGTGAGCTTGGGGCGGTCAGCTTCGGTGACCGCGACGCGCTCCAGCACCGGCACGGGAGCCGTCCGGTGCGAGACCCCGACAAGCAGAACACTCACGGCGCGATCACTGATCCGTTCATTAGCTCGTTGTTGCGGGCGCTGCTGAAAGACAGAAGCTGCATTTCGGCGGCGAGGTCCACCCGCCGCAATTCCACATGGTCGGGTACGTCAAGAGCCACTGGTGAGAAGCTCATGATGCAGCGCAACCCCGCCGCGACGAGAGCATCACACACGTTTTGTGCTGCCGCGTCAGGCGTGGCGACCACTCCAATTGTGGGCTGTAAGTCTGCGCAGGCACCTGCCAAATCGTCGATATCGCGAACGACGAGATCGCCGACCTGGGTGCCAATAAGGTTCGGGTCGGCGTCAAAAAGCGCGACCATCGCGAATCCGCGGCGCACAAACCCGCCGTAACCGGCCAGTGCACGGCCCAAATTGCCGACGCCGACGAGAACGACGCGATGACCGCGATCGAGGCCAAGCGCCTGCTCAATGCGCTTACGCAGGCGCGTCACGTCGTATCCGACACCGCGCACACCGTTGGGGCCGAGGAACGACAGATCCTTACGCAGCTTCGCTGATCCGACACCACACACGTTGGCTAGTTCTTCGCTGGAAACGATGGAACCGCCGTCCTCAGCGATCATTTCGAGGACCCGCAGATAAGCGGCGAGGCGGCTCACCGTAGCCTGGGGGATATCGCGGGATTCCGCGACAGGAGCGGACGGGGCGACAGCGGCCGCGACGCCAGAGGCCACCGGCCTGCGCGCCTGGTGCTGTTCGGTCACGTGTTGGCTCCTCGTCCGGGAGGCAGTGCGGTGCCGCCCTTCGCGATGCTCCGGGGAATTCGTTCACACCACGGTAACCGCTTGTGAACCCACGCACAAAGTCGCTGACAGCCGGGGTTATGCGCCCCCACCTGCAAAGGGTCGGAAAACGCGCGACTTAGGCGAACCTTACTTGCGCAAATCAGTTCGGAGACGCTCGACATCAACGTCCCAGTAACTGTGCTCCTTGCCGTCGAGTAGCACGACAGGCAGCCGATCACCGAATTCAGCACGTAGATCGGGTTCTACGGCCGCTACTTCGTCCACATCAACCTGGTCGGGAACCACACCAAACTCATCGCACACGGCGACCAGTTCTGCCCATGCACCCACACATGCACCGCAGCCAGCGCGGGTGAGAAGAGTCACCCTGCGTTCGCCGCCATCCCGATCGGTCATTGTGCATTTCTCCTTGTTCACTCGCCGCTGTGGGCAGCTATTGCTGCCAACTCATACCGCCTACAGCCACCGGCCGCGCAGCGACTGCCCGGCGACGCGCTTCACGCTAGGCTGGCCGTGGCTTCGAGGCCACGCCGCGCACGGTTAGGCTACGACGAGGACGCTTCGGCGATACGGGAGGTACAGGTGCCTGCGCGACTACTACCGGACGGTTTCGGGGAGGGATGCGCAGAGTTCGTGCTGCCCGGCCGACGCCGGTTTCGTAACCCACTCGGCCCCAGCGAGGCCGAAGTGCGCGCGAACATGGCAGGTGAGGCCAGTGCTGACGCCGCCGTCGCACTCCCGTCTGACACTGACCGCAGCGACGTTCCGCTCGATCTGACAGCGGCCGCGTTCTTCGACGTCGACAACACGATGGTGCAGGGCGCCTCGATCATCCATTTCGCGCGTGGTCTTGCTGCCCGTAAGTACCTGAAGACTTCTGACCTGGTTGATTTCGCCTGGAAGCAGGTGAAGTTCCGGGTCACCGGCAAAGAGAACAGCGATGACGTCGCGGAGGGCCGCGAACGTGCACTGTCTTTTGTTGCCGGTCGATCCACTGCTGAGTTGGCCCGTCTGGGTGAAGAAATTTTCGACGAGGTCATCGTCGACAAAATTTGGCCCGGTACCCGCGCTCTCGCTCAAATGCATTTGGACGCTGGCCAGCAAGTGTGGCTGGTGACCGCGACCCCCGTTGAGCTTGCCCAGGTGATCGCGAAGCGCCTCGGTTTGACCGGTGCACTCGGCACGGTTGCCGAAAGTGAGGACGGTGTTTTCACGGGCCGTCTCGTCGGCGACATCCTGCATGGGCTCGGTAAGGCGCACGCTGTGCGGGCGCTCGCTGTCCGTGAGGGCTTGAATTTGCGTCGCTGCACCGCGTACTCGGATAGCTACAACGACGTCCCCATGCTGTCGCTGGTCGGTACCGCGGTGGCCGTCAATCCTGATACGGATTTGCGGGAACTCGCCAAGACCCGCGGCTGGGAGATTCGCGATTTCCGCACTGCCCGCAAGGCCGCGAAGATCGGTGTCCCCACTGCCCTCGCGATTGGTGCGGTCGGCGGCGCCGTCGGCGCTATCGCAGCCCGCCGCCGCGACCACTAGCGCTTCTCTGGGCGCACATAAAGCGGGCCGACGGAGGCCGTCTAGTCGAACACCCGTCTAGCCCAAAACCGGTCTAACCCCAGAACCGTCTACCCCAAGAAAACGTTGCGGCGACGTGCGAGCAGCTTGTAGAGCGTCTGCTGAATGGTTTCGCGGACGTGGTCGGTGACCTCGAACAGTTCCATCGGGTCTTCCGCAGCACCCGGCTCGTACCCGTCGGTGTGGATCGGCGTACCGAATTCGATGTACCACTTGGACGGCAGCGGGAT
>JAAYXN010000079.1 GCA_012515885.1 Rhodococcus sp. (in: high G+C Gram-positive bacteria) | reverse complement strand
CTGGCGTTGGCGTCGCGCAGGTTGAGAACGGCGAAGCAGTCGGCAGTGAAATACGCGGCAGCGAAGTAGCCGGAACTGACACGACCCAAGACGCACTGGCTGCTCTCCTCGACGAAATTTCACTTGCGCGGTCCATCCAGAGAAAGGCTCACATCGATGACTGACGCAGTGACTAGGGCACTACTGGACGCCCGCGACACGATTGTGGAACTTCGCAGTCAACTCGATCGAACAACACAGGCAGCAGGGCACGACGACAGTCCAATAGCTGTCATCGGAAGCGGCATGGTTCTGCCCGGGGACATCCGAAGCGTGGACGAGCTGTGGCGAGTTGTCCTTGAACCCGGTGCCGAGATGATCGCGGACTTCCCCGACGATCGCCTGCTGGAGGGTATCGACTCGCTCGCAGATATCGATACGGTCGGACGTCAGCGTTGCCGCGGCGGTTTCATCGGTGACCCGTACCTGTTCGATCACCGCGCGCACGGCATCGGCCCAGCGGAAGCGGTGGGGATGGACCCGCAGCAGCGGGTGTTCCTCGACGTTGTGGCTGATGCCCTCATCAACAGCGGTGTCGCTGCCCAGCAGCTTGAAGGATCGAATACCGGCGTTTATGTTGGCGCCAGCACCAGCGACTACGTCCGGCTGCGGCAACTCATCGGGGGACGCGAACAGGTCGATAAATTCCAGCTCCTCGGCGAACAGAGCTTCCTCGCTGGGCGGATTGCCTTCAAGTACGGGCTGCGCGGACCAGCGGAAGTGATCGATACCGCATGTTCGTCCTCGCTCGTTGCGGTCGCGCGTGCTTGCGATGATCTGGCGCGCGGACGCACCTCGCTGGCCGTTGCGGGCGGGGTCAATCTGATCCTGTCCACCTACGGGTACGTGATGCTCGCGTCGGCCGGGGCGATATCGCCTACCGGCGCGTGCCGGGCATTCGACGGCGCGGCAGATGGTTACGTGCGCGGCGAAGGCGCGGGCGCGGTAGTGCTCAAACGCCTCGACGACGCACTCGCTGCCGGCGACAACGTCGTTGCTGTCCTGCGGGGATGGGCAGTCAACCACGATGGCCGAGCCAGCGGAATCACCGTGCCCAGCCGGACAGCTCAGGTGCAGGTGATGCGCGAGGCGCTCACACAGTCAGGATTTACGGCCGATCAGGTCATGATGATTGAGGCGCATGGAACAGGAACTGTCCTGGGCGATCCCATCGAGGTGCGTTCGATCGGTGACGTGTACGGCAAAAACCGCAGTGCAGCCCCTGTCCAGGTGCGTAGTTCGAAAGCGTCGTTCGGCCACCTTGAGTCCGCTGCTGGCGTGGCGGGGCTGCTGAAGTCCATCGCGGTACTTCGTGCCGGTCGCGTTCCGCCGCAAGCGCTCCTCACGCAGCTGAACCCGAACATTGACTTCACTTCCGAACGCGTCTGCGTCCACGACAGTGAATGTGCGCCAGGTGCCGGTGAGATCGCGGTGGGCGTCAACTCGTTTGGCGCCAGCGGCACTAACGTCCACCTCGTCCTGACGCAGCTGCTGCCGAGTGAAGCTGCGCAGTCGAAAGCTGGACGCCCCCCAGCTGGTTCACCCGCTCCCGCGCCGCTCGCAGTGGCCAGTGCAGCGACACAGCAGCAGCTGGATGCGTCGATCAGCGCTATCTCTCAGGTCATTGACCGCGCGGCACCGGACCTGGTTGAAAGTCTTTGTCGGGGTGCGGCCTACACGCGCGATCACTCCGTGAACCTGCGTGCAGCGCGTCCCCTGACCTACTGCGACAAGACCCGACGATGGGAGCTGGGGGACGTCGTCACCGGTGGTAAAGATGATCCGGTCACGTCGATCGGTTTCCTTTTTCCCGGTCAGGGCGCCGAGTTCGCGCAGATGGGTGCGCAACTGTACGGAACACACCTTGCGTTCACCGCGGCGATCGACCGGGTTGACGCCATCCTCGGCCACAGCCCCGGAGATCGGGTCCGGGACTGGATCACGTCCGCGGACGAATCAGCTCTCGGCGACACCCGATCGGTGCAGATCGCGGTGTTCGCGGTGGAGTATGCGCTGACAGAAACGCTGCGCTACTTCGGTATCACTCCCACCGTCGTCATTGGGCACAGCGTCGGCGAATTTGCGGCGGCCGTCGCAGCGTCGATGATCACTCTCGATGAGGCACTGTCGATTCTGGTTGCGCGTGCCGACGCCATGGAGTCGCAGGTGCCGCCCGGCGGAATGCTTGCGGTATCCGCAGGGAGCGCCGCAGTAAGCCAGGCCGTGGAGTCTATTGCTGGAACGGTGATTTCAGCGATCAACTCTCCCGACGACTGCGTGATCTCGGGTACCGACGCCCAGCTCGATCAGGTCGCCGCGACGCTGACTGCGGCGGGCATCGGCACCCGCAGGCTGCGGTCCAAGCGAGCGTTCCACAGCTCCGCCGTCGAACCTGTGTCGCAGGTACTTCGAGCTCGCCCCGACGGGCTCACAGTCAGCGACACCGTGACCATGATCTGCAACGTCACCGGACGCGGATACCGCCCCGACGACTTTGACGGCACCAGCTACTGGGCAGAACAGGTGCGATCCCCAGTGCTCTTCGCCGGCTGCGTGGACGAGGCAATCCGTCTCGGCGTCGACTGCTTTATCGAGGTGGGGCCCGGTCGCAGCCTGACCGCGATGGCCACCAAAGCTCAGGACACATTGCGCCCCGACAGGTTCCTCGCCACGCTTCGCCGCGGCATATCGTCGCCGGACTTGCTGGGACAGATCCTCGCAACGCTGTGGACGTCCTATGCGATCGAGGACCTCGAACCTGCGTGCGGCAGCGGTACGGCGCGCACCTACGAGTTGCCTCCACCGGTGCGGGCCGGGGTACGCCACGTGCCCAGCTATTTCCGTCAGCAAGCACGGCCCGGAGATTCGATCTACCAGCTCCAGTGGCTGCCGGATGCCCGCTCCGATGCTGCCGTCAGCAGTAGCGACGTGTGGGCCTACGCGGTGGGTAGTGCTAGTTCGATTAGTAGTGCCAGGGCGGTTCTCGGCCAGGTCGATGCTGCTGTCGTCTTCGACGACGCTGAAGTGCTGTGTGACCAGCTGCGGCAGGTGTCTGCGGGCGATGCTGTGCGGGTAGTTCTCGTGTTCGCCGAAACCACTTCGCGCAGCGACTTCGTTACTGCCATGGGGCTGTTGCGTCAGCTGCGCTCCGTGTTCGCCGATAGCGCTGGAACTATTGAACTAGTCGCGATCACGCAGGGCGCAGAACTGGTCGGACACGAAAAGCACGCTGGCCCGTGGCAGAGCGCGCTATTGGCGGCACTACGCGCCTTCTCCATTGAAGAGAAGGCGCACTGTATCGGAACGATTGACCTCGAACCCGACGCCGCTGGGCCGCCAGATCTGGCGAACCTGTGCCGCGGGCCCCTGACTAGTCGACGTGTCGCTGTGCGGGAGGGCGTCGTGACGGCGGCCTCGCTCAGCAAGTCCGCGGGCGGGGCGGCCCAACAGTTCCACTGCAACCGGGAGGGCGTCTATTTCATTACCGGCGGCACCGGCGCGTTGGGACGGATCTTTGCGCGGTGGCTCATCGAACACGGCGCCGGAAACGTAGTCCTTGCGAGTCGCCGCGGGATGGGCGGAACACCTGAGCAGCGACACGAGCTTGAGCAGCTATGTGCATGGGCAGTTGAACGCGGAGCGGCAATCACCGTTCTCGCCGCCGATCTGACCAACGTCGACGAACTCGATGCCAGCCTCACCGCGGCGCGTGAGCTGGGACCACTACGCGGGATCATCCACGCCGCCGCGGCCGGGGAAGAAGCACCCATTGCCGCGATGGACGACAACGTGTGGGCCACTGTTCTGTCCGCGAAAACCGACGTTGCCGTGACTCTGAGTGAACTCACCTCGGCGGACGAGCTGGAGTTTTTCCTGTTGATGTCGTCGATCGCCTCGCAGTGGCCGTCAGCAATGATGGGTGGATACGGCGCCGCCAACGCAGCCCTCGACGGACTCGCAGCGCAACTGCGTAGCGCCGGAAAACCGGCAGTATCAGTGAGCTGGGGGCCGTGGAACGCCGCTGGCGGTATCGGTGACGCTGAACTTGCCCGCCGGTTGCAGGCCGTCGGATTGCGCCTACTCGACCCCGAGGTATGCCTGAAGAACCTCGGCGCCATGCTCAGTGACCCCCACGCTATCGAGGGCACGCCCATCGTCGTCGACGCTGATTGGGATCGCGTCTCGGCAGTGTTTTCGGCAGTACAGCTGTCGGGGATGTTTAGCACCCTCGTGAGCGTCAACGATGCGGTTGCTGCCGGTGGCACAGATATCCGTGACAGCATCGAAAACCTGCCCGACGATCAGGCCCTTGAGGTAGTCCGTCAAGCGATAGTTGGCGAGCTGTCACAGATCATCGACTGCGATGCCCAATCCATCTCGCAGCCTGGAATCAGCCTGTCCGACTTAGGCCTTGACTCTCTCGGCGTCGCGACACTGTCAGAAATATTGACCCGCAAATGCGGCACCCCAATCACTACCGAAGACCTGTTCTCGGTCGATGCAGCTGAGTGGGACACCCTCGTTTACGGACGCATCGCTGGGGCTACTTCGACCGTCACATCCACCGTTTAGTCATAGGAGAGCCGCACCATGTCCCCCGAAAAAACGTCACCAGAAGCTTCGCCCGCAACGATCGTCAAAGTGGTCGGCGGAGGCTGGGTTGGAGCCCTCGCCGCTGCGGCACTCAGTCAAGCTGGCCGCACGGTCTACGTCATCGCTGCGCCAGGGCCCATGCCGGATCACACCGTTGCTACGACGCCCTCGTCGTCGTTTCTGTCCGAGTTCGTCGCTGTTGCCTGTGGAATCCCCGAGATCGCCCACTTCGGCGAAGTCGGGCGCGTGCAGGAGTTCGTGGCTCCAGAAGCTGCATTGTCTGCGCGCGTAGCCGCGGCGTGCCTGGACCAGTCTGGACGTTCGGCGGGAACGGACTTGGACTTCGAATTTCCGGCGGAGCACGGCGAATGGTCGAGCAGTGTGAAGGCTCTCGATCTGTGGGCCATGCAAATCGCGCAGCAGTACGGATGCCGGATCCTGGACCTCGATTCACCGGACCTTTCCTCCTCTGCGCCGTCAGTGACGGTGGACTTTTCTCTCGCCAGTGAGGTGACAGCACGCATCGTCGGGAACACCCGGATCGCACCGAACACGTCGAACAACGGCGAAACGTGGGTGTACGGGAGTGATTTCGTCGCGCTACCCGCAGGAGGGTGCGTCGAACTAACGCCCGCCGACCTCACGCGTGTGATGACGGCATCTCCCAAGGGTGCGGTTGCGCTCGGCGTGTTGGAGATGGGGGCGCTGATTTCGGAACCCGAGGTCACTCAGGGACGCGTCATCGAACGCGGACTGCACACCGTGTTGACGTGCTACGCAGCGTTGGGGGAACCGAACTCAGACGAAAGTGCTGATGAGCAGGGTCTGTCGTGGGCGGTCACTGCCCGCGACCTGATGGCCCGCGACGATCAACGGATTCTGGGCGCAATGCTCGACTGCGGCGACTCGTACGTGCTGTGGTCCGCGCGTATGCGCGTCTG
>JAAYXN010000078.1 GCA_012515885.1 Rhodococcus sp. (in: high G+C Gram-positive bacteria) | reverse complement strand
GTAGAAGCGGCCGTCTTCGTCGTCGAAAGGATTGGTGCTCATCTCGCCTCGCTCGTCACGTACGGGTCGGTCTGGTTCACAGTAGCAAGCAGGGACTCTGAACTGCATCGGTCACGAACCGCAGCCAAAATCTCACCTGCTCGCACCGCCACGTTAGACAACAGTGACGATGTGAGTCCATGGGTACGTTCGGTGCCACCCTGCAGGTAGATACCTGCCTCAATGTCATCGGACAGTACAAGTTGATAGTCGCGCGCGACGCCCTGAGCGTTACGGGCAATGTCTCCGAGCAGCGGTTCTAGTGGTGCAGGCTCGAAGCCGGTTGCGAGTACCAGCGCGTCGTAGGTCAGCGTATCGGTCAGGCCATCAAGGTCGCTACGAATCGACACTTCAATGCCATCAGCCTGGTCGTTGATCTCGATGATCTCGGACGCGCGGCGCATGAACAGCCTGCGTGCGCCGCTGACCCTCTCGGAGTACTCCGCGGAGTACAGCTCGTTGATCAGGTCGATATCGACACACGAGTAGTTGGTGCTGCGGTGCACATCCAGCAGACGGGCACGTACCTCAGCGGGCGCGGAATGCAGGTCGTCAACGGCTTCCGGATCGAAGATGCGGTTGGCGTAGGGGCTGTCATCTGCCGGGCTGTATCCGTACCGAGAGAACACGTTGTGCACCTCGGCATCGGGGTAGTTGCGGTGCAGGTACTGCACGATTTCCGCGGCGCTCTGACCGGCACCAAGCACCGCGAAACGCTGATGCTTGACCGGCGGCAGCGCACCGATGTGGTTCAAGAAGTTGTGGTTGTGGAAGCAGCGCGTCGACCGCGTTGCCCACTCCGGGATACGTTCGCGCAGGCCAGCACCCATAACGACGTTGCGAGTCAAGACGGTGGTGCCGTCTGCTCCGACGACCTCGAACAGTCGCGTCTTGCCGTCCTCGTCAGGGACAGGCTTCACCGAGGTCACTGCCGCGCCGTAGCGGACATCAGCGCTGACCCGTGAGGCTGCCCAGCCGAGGTAGTCGTTGAACTCGTGGCGCGTCGGGAAGAACGTTTGGTGGTTCACAAAATCCACCAGGCGTCCACGATCATGCAGGTAGGAGAAGAACGTGTAGGCGCTCCGTGGGTTGCGGAACGTCACCAAGTCTTTGGGGAAGGCGATCTGCATCGTGGCGCCGTCAAGCAGCATGCCGGGATGCCAGGAGAACTTCTCCTCAGCCTCAAAGAACACCGCGCTCAGCTGATCGTCCGGCGCGGCTGCCTCGTTCGATTCTTCAATTGCAATAGCCAACGCGAGGTTTGCCGGCCCAAACCCGATCCCGACCACATCGCGTATATCGCGGCTGCTTCCGGGTGTGCGGGAAGATTCGCTCATGAAGTCCGTCCTCGACGTCGTAAATGCTGAAACGACGCTCTTGTCCGTTCCAGTTCCTTAAGGCTTTCCGAGAGGTTAAGCATGCCTTAAGTAGTGAAGGCTACCCTTAACTCTCGAAGACGGTACCAAGTCGCAGCGAGTTGTCACCACCCTAGGTGCCCTCCAGTCCGGTGATACAAGTCACCAAACCCGCAGGTAAGGGCACACGTACGCCCGATTCGTGCTACCGGGCAAGGAACTCGACTAGGGCCTTATTGACCTCATTAGGACGCTCCAAATACCCGTAGTGCCCGGTATCAGCGATCTCCAGATATTGCGCACCCGGAATTAGTTCCGCGACTTCGCGGGAAAGGTACGGCGGAATCATCCGGTCGTCCGCGAAACCAATTGAGAGACATGGCCGGTTAATTGCCTGATATGCGCTACGGCGGTCAAAAGAGCGGTCCATTTCCAGCTGCGCACGCACACCCGGCGACGTCGTTCCACCCGAAAACTCGAACAGGTCAAGCCAGTCGCGAGCAGTGTTGGTATCGACCAGCGATGCCGGAGACAGGTTCAGTACCGCAGTCACCGCTGCCCGGTACTTCGGAGGCAACGCAACCCCGCTGTCCGCGAGGGCACGCTCGCCTTCAGAGAGCGTCTGCTGGAAGTAGTCCATCCGCGCATGCCCCGCAAGGAACACTGCCCGATCCACCAGGTCCGGGCGCGCAAGCGTTAACTCCTGGGCCACCCGCGCACCCATCGACGTCCCAATCACCCGAGCCGGACCGCCCCCAAGATGCTCAATCAAGGCGGCCGTGTCAGCGACCAGATCCGGCATCGTGATGCCGTCCACGCACTCCGCAGTCGGCGCGATACCGCGGTTGTCAAACGTGCACACCCGGTAACCAGCCGCGATCAACGCGGGCGTCTGATGCAGTTGCCACACCCGCCCCGGACTGCCGGTACCCATGATCATCACCACGAGTTCACCGGAGCCTTTGACGTCGTAGTTCAGCGGGATTCCGTTGATTGTTTCGATCGCCATCGTTCATTCACTCCTGAATCTTGGTGCCGGGCAGTCATGCGCAGACTGTTTTGATTCTCAACATCTCCAACATCTCCGCCAACATGCCATCGTAGGCACCGGCACCTCACCGCGCGGTGGCACGTGCACGTTCACTATCGTGTGAACCATGACTGCGCCTACTCCACTTGAGGACTATTTCGAAAGCGCGGGTATCGGCCGCACGCCGTGCGACCCCGCAGTTCCCGATCACCCTGCGGTCGCCATCCCGCAGCCCGCTGGCTGGGATGTCGTTCCCACGGAAGCATTTCCGGGCACCTACCACGTGCTTGCGCGCGCGGACCGCGTCGTCGACGGGTTCGCACCCAACGCCGTCGTCATGCATTTCCGCCTCGACGGCGGCGTCGACGTTGACGACCTCCTCGACTCGGCGCTCGATGACGTCGAGCACCTTGCCGACTGGAACCCCATCCAGATTGACGCCACCCGCTGGAACGGGCATCGGTCCCTGTACCTCAAGGGCACCTACACCCAGGAAAACTGGAACCTCGCGGTCACCACGCGCCACGTCGTCGTCGAAACCGACACCGACATTTACCTGGTGCAGTTGACGGTCACGATGCTCGCCGAGCAACTGGAAGAACTCGGCGGCGACGTCACTGTGATCAACATTGGTTTGACCCTGGTGTAGGGAGCGGCGCACTTGCGTACGCTGGGAGATAAGAGAGCAGCGCGTAGCGCACGGCAGTTGGCAACTTTGATCCCAAGTCTCATAGAGTCCCCCTGCACATATCGCTCCACGCAGACACTTATCGCGCGAAAACTGCGGCTTCACCTCAGTTCGCGCACCCGGAAGGACAGCCATGGTTACCAAGGCAACCGCCGAAAATGGCAGCAAACCCAGCGACGAGAACGACATCGCTGACGAAGAACTTGAGCCCGTAGCGGACGAGACTGCCCGTCAAGCACAGCGTGTGGTCGCCGCCTATGCCGAGGACGCCGACGAATGCCGGACGCTCTTGTCCATGCTCGGCATCGGTCCAGCCAATAAGATTGACTGAGAGTGCCTCTCTGACCTTTCCGTCTCACTAAAACGGCGGAGAGTTTTCCGTCTGGGAGTTCAACTGAGCGAAGGATGAGCGTGGCGAAAAACCAGGGGTCGGCGACTAGTTCGCAGTCAGCACCGTCGTTGACGGACAAGCCTGGAGACGGCGCCCCCGCGGTGTCGTCGCAAGCCGAATTCGTGGTTGTCGCGAATCGCCTTCCCGTCGACTTGGAGCGGCTCCCAGACGGCACCACACGGTGGAAACGCAGCCCAGGTGGCCTTGTTACCGCCCTAGAGCCGATTCTGCGCAGCAATAAGGGCGCATGGGTGGGTTGGGCTGGTGTCGCTGACGCAGACTTGGAGCCGGTCACTGAGGACGGTCTTGAGCTATACCCCGTACCGCTCAGCGCTGACGAGATCGCCGAATACTACGAGGGCTTTTCCAACGCGACGCTCTGGCCGCTGTATCACGATGTGATCGTCAAACCCGAATATCACCGGCACTGGTGGGACACCTACGTGCAGGTCAATCGCCGGTTCGCCGAAGCAACGTCGAAGGCCGCGGCGCACGGTGCGACGGTGTGGATTCAGGACTACCAGCTACAGCTCGTCCCGAAGATGCTGCGGATGCTGCGCCCCGATCTGACCATCGGGTTCTTCCTGCATATCCCGTTCCCGCCGGTTGAGCTGTTTATGCAGCTGCCGTGGCGCACCGAAATCGTCGAGGGGCTCCTCGGCGCGGACCTCATCGGTTTCCACCTTCCCGGCGGAGCCCAAAACTTCCTGTACCTGGCACGGCGACTCGCTGGGCAACCCACCTCGCGCGGCAGTGTCGGGGTGCGTTCCAAGCTGGGTGCGGTCCAGGTCGGTTTCCGCACCGTCCGGGTAGGCGCCTTCCCCATCTCCATTGCCTCCGGCCAACTCGACGAGCTGTCGCGCAGCAAAACCGTGCGCGACCGGGCCAAACAAATCCGCAAAGAACTGGGCAACCCCAAGAACATCATGCTCGGTGTCGACCGCCTCGACTACACCAAAGGCATCGACATCCGCCTGGACGCACTGTACGAACTGCTGCAAGAAAAGCGGGTCGACCCATCAGAAACCGTCATGGTGCAGCTGGCAACACCCAGTCGTGAACGCGTCGAAAGCTACGTGCAGATGCGCGGATCCATCGAGCAGACAGTCAGCCGCATCAACGGCGAATACGCCCAGGTGGGCCGTCCCGTCGTGCACTACATTCATCGGCCCATCCCCCGCGATGAACTGATCGCCTTCTTCGTCGCCGCCGACGTCATGCTGGTCACACCACTGCGCGACGGCATGAACCTCGTGGCGAAAGAGTATGTCGCGTGCCGCAGCGACCTCGGCGGAGCACTGCTATTGAGCGAGTTCACCGGCGCAGCAGCCGAGCTGCGGCAGGCATACCTGTGCAACCCACACGACCTGGACGACACCAAGAACGCTATGGAACAGGCACTCGAACAAGACCGTGAAGAGGGCCGTCGACGGATGCGGGCACTGCGTCGACAGGTACTCGCTCACGACGTGGACCGCTGGGCGCGCTCGTTCCTGGACGCCCTAGAAAAGGCGGGCGACCACAGCACCACTGTGGTCGCCCCACCCACAAACCGGAGTTCTTAGCGGTTGGCGCCGCGCAAGGTGCCCGACGTCTCGCCGTCGGGGTCACCGATCAGGCAGGACACGACGCGGTCGCCCTCAGCCCACGACTCTTCCGTCGGGTACAGGTAGAACAGGTCCAGGACGGAATCCTGGTAGTCCATGCCCACGAACGAGTCGAACGCGATGGAGCACTCTTCGGCAGCCTCATCGATGGCGGCGTCTTCACCGGGGTAGCTGCGGCCGGTCATGACATGCTCGTGGTAGACCTCGAACGTGTGCGGTTCGCTGCACGGCACCGTCTTCTGTCCACCTTCGACGGTCACCGACTCCTCGCCGAAACCGAGGTCTTCGACGAGGCAGTCACCGACGGTGAGGTCGAAAACATCAACCTCTTCGGGTTCCACAGACGTCGTGGGGGCTACGGAGGTACGGCTAGAGCTGGTGGTGGTGTTTCCGCTATCTCCGCCACCCGATGCCGAACCGACAGCCTCGCCGTCGATGGAGCTTGAGCAACCGCTCAGCACCAGCGCACCGCTCGCCACGAACGCGGCAGCACCAATCCGAATGCGCGTGCGCGTCGTCATCTTTGTAGCCATTACAGGTCCCTCCAACTGTCGGCCACGCGAATGTGGCACGAGAATGCATCACCGAATG
>JAAYXN010000077.1 GCA_012515885.1 Rhodococcus sp. (in: high G+C Gram-positive bacteria) | reverse complement strand
CTTGGCAAGGTGATGCGCTACCAGCTGCGCTACATCCGCATGCACCAAACAGCTGGAGAGCGTGTTCGTTCTCCTTGGTGCGGTTGTGAACATTAGCCGAACCCGACGAGCAACCACAAATCTGCTGGTCAGCGTGTCGTGGTTCGTCTTCTCAACTGTCACTTGCTGCACTGTGGCCTCAGAGTGGCTGCTGGGTGAACGTTTTTGTTCATGCCTGGGCGTCGTGTAATGTTCCAACTCGTTCGAAGGCTTCTCTTTGTCTTCGCGGTCCCGTGGCTCAGTGGGAGAGCGTCCGCTTCACACGCGGAAGGTCGCTGGTTCGATCCCAGCCGGGACCACAAGGTAACTGACGCGCCTGCCAAATTGGCAGGCGCGTCTTTTCGTTTCTGCGCTGGTAGGTTGTTCCTGCCAAGTTTGCCTAAGAGAGGTGGGGGAGAAGATGAGCGACGGTTTAACTCCGGGCCAGCGGTGGATTCAGGAGCAGCAAGCGGCACACGAGGTGCGCCACCAGGAACATATGGCCCGTCACGAAGCAGCAGTGGCACAAAACCAGGCGTTTGTTGCGCAGCAGATGGGCGCATCGACTGGTGCGAGCTCGGCGCAGGCGACAGCCGTGGGGACGCCCATCTTCGGGGAGCGGTCCACGCCGAATCCGGCGAAGTGGCAGCAGTCGACCGACGAAGTTGTGGGCATCGTGCGGGCCACGCGCGGCTCCACGGTATTTGCCAACGCGGAAGTACAGGGGAACCAGACGAAGCCGTCCCCGAACGGCGAGTACGGCGGCGAAGGCGACGATGCGGTGCTGCGTTTCGACGAGGACGAGATGCGCGGCTGGATCGCGGGCTGCCAGAAGCTGGCCGATGATATGGAAGATTTGGCTGCGCAGGCGCGCCGCGAATTGGTGATGACGAACCCGAAGATCGGTGAGGATCACATTCCTTCAGCACGCGAGCTGGCCGACAAGTTTGTTGCCAAGGCTGAGGGCGGCGGGGGCATCGAATACACCAACACTGCGGTGGGGTTGTTAGAGGCGCATCGCGATCATGCGTTGGGTATGAAGGCGATGCTTGAGCAGACGCTGGCCGCGTATGTGTCGCAGGAGGAGCAGAATCAGGCTGCGATCGAGACGATCGAGGTCGATTAGTGGTATCCGCCCGCACGGTTGTTGGTGCCGCGTCGATGCTGGTGTTGATGGGCGCGGCCGGGTGCAGTAGTTCGACAGACGGCGCCCCCATTGCGGAAGAGTTGGGCGCCGCATCTTCGGCTAACGCTGCACCGTCGACGGCGGCCGGGTCGGGTGTGGTGTCGTGGGAGCCGTGTACCGGTATTCCGGAGGACGCGGTGGCTGCCGCGCAGATGGATGGACGTGAGCCGAAACCGGATTCGCGTCAGCATCCGTATGTGTCGTTGAACTGTAGTTTCCGGTCGTCGGAGTCGATGTTTGTGGTCAATGTGTCGGCCAATCAGTTGACGCTCGCGGAGCGCGCTGCCGATGAGCGTTTCACGACGCTTGATGAGACGACTTTGAGTGGTCGTGATGTGCTGATTTCCGATTACCCGAATGTGTCGTGTCATTACACGGTGGCGGTGGAGCCTGGGGT
>JAAYXN010000076.1 GCA_012515885.1 Rhodococcus sp. (in: high G+C Gram-positive bacteria) | reverse complement strand
GCCACCTCGCTCGAACGTCGCTCCCATACGCCGCGAATATCGGCGAAGTACCGGCTCACGAACGGCTCAAGAAGCTCGCCCTGCCCCGGTGCGACGAACCCGCCGATGATGGAGCGGGCCGTGATGTTGGGTACCGAATCGTCATGGACGACGTTGCCCCAGGTCGCTTCCTTCACGGCGGCTTGCGGACTCGCAGCACGCGCCGCAGCCGCGTGACGTGCACCAGCAGCGGTGGGGTCACGCTCGGCTTCACGATCAATGAACGGGGTCTCAGCGCCGACGGTGTCGATCTCGCCAGCACCGGCAAGCGCAATCACGATGCGCCAACGCAAGTCGGCATCAACGACCAGCCCAGCCAATCCGACGTTTGAAGGATCGGCATCAAGTACCTCGCGCAGCACCTCAAGATGCCACGCCGACAGTTGCGAGCTGGTCAATGCGTTCACGAACGCCAGCTGGTGATCCGAACCCGGCTCAGCGCCGCGTGCCAATTCGAGCAGGCGGTTCGCGAAACTTGGCCATCCCTCGGTATCGGCCCACGACGGCTCCGCGTAGGAGCCGAGGGCGCTTTGCGCCTGCAGCAAAATGCGCTGCACAACACCGACTTCAGACTCCGCCCCAATGCCGCGCTCGACGAGCGCCACGAAATCACGAGCCTTCAACTCCGCTTGGCGGGTCATCTCCCACGCGGCCGACCACACCAGGGTGCGGGGCAGTGAATCGGCGATATCACCAATCCGAGTGATCGCGGTATCCAGCGACGCTGGGTCGAGCCGCACTGAGCAGTACGTGAGGTCGTCGTCGTTGACCAACACCAGAGCGCCGCGGGGCACACCGATCAATTCCGGAACTTCAGTGGACTGCGCTGCGGCAACATCAAGTTCGACACGGTGCGTCCGAACAAGCTTGCCGTCCACGTCGTCATAGATTCCAACAGCCAACCGGTGCACACGGTATTCACCGGCACCGGGCTGCGCGCCTTCTTGAACAATCGCGAAGCGGGTGAAGTTGCCGTCGTCGTCGATCTCAAAGTCGGGACGGATGATGTTGAGCCCGGTGGTCTTGAGCCACTGCGCACCCCAGTCGGACAGGTCGCGGCCAGATGCCGCTTCGAGTGCCCGCAGCAGGTCGTCGAACGTCGCATTGTCGAATGCGTGCTCAGCGAAGTAGGTCCGCAGACCCGCCAGGAACGGTTCGATACCGACATACGCAACAAGCTGTTTGAGGACACTGGCGCCCTTAGCGTAGGTGATGCCGTCAAAGTTGACCTCGACGGCCGCAAGGTCAGGAATGTCGGCAGCCACCGGGTGCGTCGACGGCAACTGGTCCTGACGGTAGGCCCACGACTTTTCTACGTTGGCGAACGTCGTCCACGCGCTGGTGTACTCCGTGGCCTCGGCCTGGCACAGGACGGAAGCGAAGGTAGCGAAGGATTCGTTGAGCCACAGATCGTCCCACCAGCGCATCGTGACGAGGTCGCCAAACCACATGTGCGCCATCTCGTGAAGGACGGTCTCGGCGCGGCGCTCATACGAGTAGCGCGTGACCTTTGACCGGAACACGTAATCCTCAAGGAAGGTCACCGCCCCAGCATTTTCCATCGCGCCAGCATTGAATTCTGGAACAAACAGCTGGTCATACTTGCCGAAAGCGTAGGGGACACCGAAGTTGCGGTGATAGAAACCGAAGCCCTGCTTGGTCTCGGTGAAAAGCCTGTCTGCATCCATGTACTCAGCTAGGGACGCGCGGCAGTAGATGCCCAGGGGGATATCGCCGTGCTCGTCGGAGTAGACATCAGTCCACTGCGCATACGGTCCCGCGATCAGAGCGACGAGGTACGTACTCATCTTCTCGGTGGGGCGAAACACATGCCGACCCGGCTCGGGGGCAAGCGACTGGACGACGTCCGCGTTGGAGATGACCTGCCAATCCGCCGGAGCGGTGACGCTCACCGCGAAAGTGGCTTTCAAATCTGGCTGATCGAAACATGCGAACATCCGCTTGGCGTCAGCGGTTTCGAACTGGGAATAGAGGTAGACGGAATTGTCGGTGGGGTCGACGAAACGATGCAGCCCCTCACCGGTGTGCGAATACAGGCAGTCCGCGACGACCGTCAGCTCGTTGGATGCCGCCAGGTTGGGTAGGGCGATCCCGGTGGATTCGTCATAGCCCGAGACATCGAGGAGAGTGCCATTCAGTGTCGCTGAATGTACTTGCGCAGCAACAAGATCAATGTAGGACGACGCGCTTTCGGTGGCGGTGAAGGTAACTGTCGTCGTCGACCGGAACGTGCCGGTGCCGGGCGCACCTGCTCCATCAGTCAGATCGAGATCGATGGCGTACTGCTCCACCTGCAATGTCGCCGCGCGTTCGGCAGCTTGCTCGCGGGTCAAGTTTGGTGGGGCCACGAAGTGTCTCCTCAGGTCAGGCGGATGTAGACGATGTCAACGTTCACGTTCTATCCCATCATGTGCGCACCGCGCGGGGCTAGGGGAAGCAATTTCGGTCCAAAGGTGTTGCGATGGGAGGTGCAGACCAACTGCCGAAGCGACACGCACGACGATAAGCAGGAGAGTGGATGTGAGTAACGAAACTGGGCACTCCGGGACGTCGAAGGACCGCGCAGATTTCTGGTTCGACCCGCTGTGTCCGTGGTGCTGGATCACGTCACGGTGGATTCTGGAAACGGAGAAGGTCCGCGATATCGACGTGAATTTCCACGTTATGAGTCTGGCCGTTCTCAACGAGGGCCGAGAGCTACCTGAGAAGTATCGAGACTTGATGGTCAAGGCGTGGGGGCCGGTTCGCGTCTTGATCGCTGCGCAGGCCGAGCATGGTGACTCGATTCTTGATCCGCTGTACACAGCGATGGGTACCCGGATTCACAACGAGGGCGATAAGGATCTCCCACGCGTCATTGCGCAGTCTCTCGCGGAGGTGGGCTTGCCCGCAGACCTCGCTGAGGCAGCGGACACCGACGCGTACGACACTCGGTTGCGGGCCAGTCACGCCGAGGGCATGGACGCGGTCGGCGATGACGTGGGAACCCCCACCATTCACGTCAACGGGACCGCGTTCTTCGGGCCGGTGCTTTCACGCATTCCGCGCGGCGAAGATGCTGGTCGTGTGTGGGATGGGGCGGTAGCTCTCGCCGGCTATCCGCATTTCTTCGAGCTCAAGCGAACCCGCACCGAAGACCCGCAATTCGACTGAATTTTCCCGGGTACGGCGCGCGGCGCGTCGGGCGGTCAGCACGTGACCACCCAACGCGCCGACGGGCCGGGGCCCGAACTTTCTGGGTGGGATGGAACAATTTAGGTATGCGTGTATACCTCGGTGCCGACCATGCCGGATTCGAACGTAAAAATGAAGTAATCGCACACCTGCAAGCCGCAGGTCACGAGACCATCGACTGCGGAGCGCACGTCTACGACGCGCTCGATGACTACCCCGCCTTCTGCATCGAAGCAGCTGCCCGCGTTGTGGCAGACCCGGGCAGCCTCGGCCTGGTCTTCGGTGGCAGCGGCAACGGCGAACAAATCGCCGCCAACAAGGTGCCCGGAGCGCGCTGCGCCCTCGCCTGGTCAGTGGAGACCGCCAAGCTCGCTCGCGAGCACAACAACGCTCAGCTGATCGGTATCGGCGGCCGGATGCACTCCCTGGAAGAGACCCTCGCCATCGTCGACGCTTTCGTCGAGACCCCGTGGCCAGGCGAAGAGCGCCACCAGCGCCGCGTCGACATCCTGTCCGAGTACGAAACCACCGGCGTCGCACCAGCACTGCCCGAGGCGTAAACCTCGGCGACAACCGCGGTTAAACTACCGCGGCTAACGAAGACTGACGCTTTGGCGGCGAGGTGAGAGGAGTCAGCCACCTTGCCTGAAGGTCACACTCTGCATCGGCTCGCCCGCCTGCACCAGAAGCTCTTTGCTGGAGCCCCGGTGCGGGTGGGCAGCCCGCAGGGACGTTTCGCCCACGACGCTCAACGTATTGACGGCCGCGTTCTAGTGAGCGCAGACGCGTGGGGCAAACATCTGTGGCACCACTACGAGGGCGATCTGACAGTCCACGTCCACCTCGGCCTGTATGGCGCCTTCACTCACTGGCAGCGCCCAGCCCCGGACCCCATCGGCCAAATCCGCATGCGGATGATCGGGGACACCGACGGCGCTGACCTTCGCGGCCCTACCGCGTGCGATGTGCTTACCCCTGATCGCGTCGAGGCGATCGAGGCCAGGCTTGGCCCAGATCCGCTGCGCCACGATGCAGACCCCGATAAGGCGTGGCAGCGAATCTCGAAATCGCGCACACCTATTGGCGCACTCCTGATGGATCAATCTGTCCTTGCTGGCGTCGGCAACGTGTACCGGGCGGAACTGCTGTTCCGGCACGGAATCCACCCAGATAGGGCTGGAAATTCGGTGAGCCGCAGTGAATGGGACGCGATGTGGGCCGATCTCGTTGAACTGATGCCGATCGGCGTCGAGCACGGACAAATGCATGTGGTGCGCCGTGAACATGACCACGGCGCACCCTCATACGCGAAAGATCGACCGCGCACCTACGTCTATCGACGCGCTGGCGAACCGTGTCGAGTGTGCGAGACCCCCGTCGCTCACGTGGTGATGAAGGGCCGCAATCTTTTCTGGTGCCCGACCTGTCAGACGTGAATGGCTGGGTGCGTCTTCGGTCCTCGACGTGCAGTCCTTGTTAGAAGCCGAACCCGCCGAAGTCTCCGCCGCCGAAATCGCCTCCACCGAAGTCTCCGCCGCCGTCGAACTCGCCGCCACCAAAGTCATCACCGGCTGCGCCGTATTCGTCGCCACCGCCACCGAAGCCATCATCGGCTGCGCCGTACTCATCGCCACCGTCCATGCCACCATCGGATCCGTCACCGACACCGTTCTCAAATGCCTGAGCGTCATAGCCGACTCCGGACATGCCTGAGAAGAGCGCAGAGAACAAGAACATCGAACCGAGTCCCCACGCGCCAGCAACCAGTGCGGGCTTCCACCACGGCTCGGAGTACCAGCCAGCGGGGACGGGGCGTCCGGCGACGCGTCCACCGGGGTAGTAGTTCGGTGTCCGGTTGGACGGGGTCGGCGATGCGGCGACTTGGCGTCCCTCAAATTCAATTTCACGAGCTTCGGTGACGGTGCCCGCTGCCTTCTGTCCATCGAGCGTCGGTACCTCGGGGCCCGGATCAATTCCCATAGCAGTGCGCGCCGCGCGAATGTAGTAAAGGCCTTCTAGCGCAGTCTGTTTCGCCAGACGAGCCTGTACGGGGGAGTTGGCCTGTTCGATCTGGGAGCCAGCGGCGGTGTATCGCTCAGACGCATCGGCGAGTGCTTGCTTGGATGCGTCGTCGGTGCCGACGAGTGAGTACACCTGCCCGCCGAGGCGCTCGATGGCCTGCCGGGCATCTGCTTTGGCGTCCTCTAGGTCGCGCGCTGAACTTCCTCCAGAGTTGTTCTGCGACCGCATCACGAAGAACACGACGGCTGCAAGTACAACCAGGATGAGGATCAATTCCATTGGTGGAGCCTCCAGAATGGGGTGATGCCGGTGCGCGCAGCGGCCGTGTCGACTCCGTTGCTGCGGTCGACTCTGTTGCTGCGAAGGACGATGCCGAACTGCTCCGCGAAGGGTGCAATCCAGACATCTCCAGCCTACCGGCGCGCAGATCGTTTACGCGCTGAGCGAACGGGCGACCCACGCAAACTCGCCAAAACCGTTCCCGCATGCGGTTTGTCTTCCCGGAGCGGCAATTGCGCATGCGGGAGACAAATGGGCATGCGGGAGGAATCGGGGGCGGGGGTGTTGGCAGTACCGCGGCCCACTGAGAAGTGTTCGGGCATCAAACGAAAGAAGCGCCTCCCAGGTGGGAGGCGCTTTCTTTATGGAGGGGATGACGGGAATCGAACCCGCGTCATCAGTTTGGAAGACTGAGGCTTTACCATTAAGCTACATCCCCGTTTGCTGCGGCCATGACGATACTACAACCCGTTGTGGTCGCTGCGATGAGTGACTGTACCTAACCCGGCTTTGGAATCCCAATCGGGTGCCCGTAGGATTCTTCGTCGGGTCCTCGTTTAGGATTCTTCTTCGGGTCTTCACTATGATTCTCGCTACGAGGATCGTCTCCATGAGCGAAGTCTTTCTCGAACCGGGATGTGGCGCAGCTTGGTAGCGCATCCGCTTTGGGAGCGGAGGGTCGCAGGTTCAAATCCTGTCATCCCGACCATGTAGGTCACCGGCACCGAGCCGACCTAGTGAACCGCGTTGACGAACACGTCAACGCGGTTCATTGGGGAATATGTACGAGTAACACGAAGGAGCACGTCCGTGAAGAGCACCGTTGAACAGCTCACCCCCACGCGAGTCCGTATCAACGCCGAAGTGCCCTTCGAGGAGCTCAAGCCTGACTTCGACAAGGCGTACCGCGCCCTCGCGCAGCAGGTTCGTATTCCCGGCTTCCGTCCAGGCAAGGCTCCGGCCAAGCTGATCGAGGCCCGTGTTGGTCGTACCGCTGTGCTGGAGCAGGTCGTCAACGACACCCTCCCCGGCAAGTACTCCGAAGCTGTTACCTCCGCTGGTGTGAAGGCGATCGGTCAGCCCGAGATCGAGATCACCAAGCTCGAAGACGGCGCTGCCCTTGAGTTCACCGCCGAGGTTGACGTTCGCCCCGAGATCGAACTTCCTGACTTCTCCGCGATCGCCGTCACCGTTGATCCACTTGAGGTCACCGATGAGGCTGTCGATGAGCAGCTGCTGTCGCTGCGTCAGCGTTTCGGCACCCTGACCGGTGTCGAGCGCGCTGTGCAAAACGGCGACTTCGTCTCCATCGACCTCTCGGCCACCGTTGATGGCGAAGACGTCCCGGAGGCAGCTACCACCGGTTTGTCCCACGAGGTTGGCTCCGGTCAGCTGATCGAGGGTCTCGATGAGGCAATCATCGGCCTGAAGGCTGGCGAGACTAAGGATTTCACGTCCAAGCTCGTTGCTGGCGAATACGCAGGCAAGGAAGCCGTCGTCACCGTCAAGGTCGACACGGTCAAGGAGCGCGAGCTTCCCGAGGCTGACGACGAATTCGCGCAGCTCGCTAGCGAGTTCGACACGCTCGATGAACTGGTTGCTGACCTGCGTGAGCGCGTCACTCGCGTCCGCAAGGTTGAGCAGGCCGGTCAGATCCGCGACAAGGTCCTTGAGTACCTGCTCGAAAACGTCGAGGTTCCGCTGCCTGAGGCTGTCGTCAAGGCTGAGGTTGACTCTGTTCTGCATGACGCTGTCCATTCTCTCGACCACGACGAAGAGGCACTGAACAAGCTCCTCGAAGAGCAGGGTTCGAGCCGTGAAGAGTTCGACAAGGAAACCAAGGACAACGCTGAGCGTTCAGTCAAGACGCAGCTTCTTCTTGACGCCATCGCTGACTCCGAAGAGGTCACTGTCGGCCAGGACGAACTCACCGAACGCATCCTGTTCCAGGCGCAGCGCTACGGCATGCCGCCCGAGCAGTTCATCCAGCAGATCCAGCAGGCCGGTCAGCTCGGCGCTGTGTTTGCTGACGTGCGCCGCGGCAAGGCACTCGGCGTTGTTGTAGAGAAGGCAGCTGCCACGGACACCAACGGCGCAACCGTCGACGTGTCGGAGCTGTTCGGCTCGAAGGACGCCGATTATTCCGCTGAGGGCGAATCAGCAGAATAATCCTGTTCAGAGGCACTTCCAGGCTGATACTGGCCCGGTAGGGCACACAAGAATTTCCGCTTACAGCGAAGTGGGGCGGCACCGGGACTCTGGTGCCGCCCCACTTCGTTAGTGTCTGTGTAGGCAATACCGTAGCTACACGGCAGTTGTTGAGACAGAACACTTGTTGAGACAGAGCAGTTGGCTCGTGGCAGTGATTGCGCGTAGTGATTCGCGACGATGGCTTTGCGAGGCGGCTCATGAAGATTCGAATCAGAAGGCAGGTACCGTGACTTCCAATCACCTGGAGACCCCCAATCTGGCCACCTCGGTGAGTCCGACGATGGCATCGCCTACCGCCGGGCTCAACCTCAGTGATTCGGTGTATGAGCGTCTGCTGCGGGAGCGGATCATCTTCCTCGGCACCCAGGTTGATGACGATATTGCGAACAAGCTGTGCGCGCAGATTCTCCTGCTCACCGCTGAAGACCCCACCCGCGATATTTCGCTGTACATCAACTCACCTGGTGGTTCGGTGAGCGCTGGCATGGCGATCTACGACACCATGCAGTTCGCTGAATGCGACATCGCCACCTTCGGTATGGGTCTGGCGGCATCGATGGGGCAGTTCCTGCTCTCTGCCGGCACTAAGGGCAAGCGCTACGCACTGCCGCACGCACGCATCATGATGCACCAGCCGTCGGCCGGTATCGGTGGTACTGCCAGCGACATCGCCATCATGGCGGAGCAGTTCGCACACACCAAGCGTGAAATGGCCGAACTCATCGCCGAACACACCGGGCAGACGGTCGAGCAGATCACTGAGGACTCCGATCGTGACCGCTGGTTTACCGCTCAGCAGGCGCTGGAGTACGGATTCGTCGACCACGTTGTGAGCCGCGCAAACCAGGCTGGCGGCACCGCTAACTAGCTGCCCCCGCACCCCGCGGCTACATACCTGCGCGACATGACGTGCGCCATTCGACTTTATTGGGAGAACCGATGACCAACCTGTTCGATCCACGCCAGAACGACGGCGGTAGCACCCAGCATTTGGGCGGCAGTGCTCCAGCTCCGGCCCACAGCCGGTACATCCTGCCGCAGTTCACCGAGCAGACCAGCTACGGCGTCAAGACGTCGGACCCGTACAACAAGCTGTTCGAGGAGCGCATCATCTTCCTCGGTTCGCAGGTTGACGATGTGTCGGCCAACGACCTGATGGCGCAGCTGCTGGTGCTCGAATCCCAGGATCCCGATCGCGACATCACCATGTACATCAACTCGCCGGGTGGTTCGTTCACGGCGTTGATGGCGATTTACGACACCATGCAGTACGTGCGCGCCGACATCACCACGGTGTGCCTGGGACAGGCTGCGTCGGCCGCTGCGGTTCTGCTAGCTGGCGGCACGCCCGGCAAGCGTCTAGCCCTGCCTAACGCGCGCATCCTGATCCACCAGCCCGCGACCGGCGGTATTCAGGGGCAGGTTTCTGACCTGGAAATTCAGGCTAAGGAAATCGAGCGCATGCGTCGTCTCATGGAGACCACGCTCTCTCGCCACACCGGCAAGGAT
>JAAYXN010000075.1 GCA_012515885.1 Rhodococcus sp. (in: high G+C Gram-positive bacteria) | reverse complement strand
GGCCTACCGCGCCTGCTCCTGCGATGGCGACTCTCACTGGTCACTTCCGTTCGGTGGCTGCGCGGCACGTGCCACGGCAGCGGCAGCGGATCCGGATATGGCGGCGGCATAAATGTGGTCGTCGGCCTGCACCACTGTTTTCGCGGTGGGCAGCACCCCGGTGCCGAACCGGACCAGGAAGGCGATGCGCGTGTTGGTTTCGGCTTCAAGCTCGGTGAGCGGTCGGCCGATCCACCCCTCATGGACGGGTAGTTCGGTGACAGCGACAGTTCCTGAGGGATCACGCCACGTGGCCAGTTGGTTCTCGTGGGCGAGCGCGTGCAGGAAACGGTCAGTCGACCACGGCACGGTCGCGACAGTAGGAATTCCCAGGCGCTCATAGACGGCGGCGCGTTTTTCGTCATAAATGCGGGCGATAACGCGCTCGACACCGAAAGTTTCTCGCGCGACGCGGGCCGCGATGATGTTGGAATTATCACCGGAGGACACTGCGGCAAAAGCGTCAGCATCCTCGATTTTGGCTCGCGTCAACACATCGCGGTCAAAGCCCATACCGACCACGGTGGTACCGGGAAAGTCGGTTCCGAGACGGGCAAAAGCGTTCACGTCACGGTCAATGACGGCGACGTCATGCCCAAGCCGGGCCAGGGATCTCGCAAGCGAAGACCCGACTCGCCCACAGCCCATCACCACCACATACACCTGCATTGCTCCCGTCGTAGTAGTGGCTTCATCCGTATTTGGGGCTTCTTGAGGGGGCTGCTTGGCGCATCAGACCCACACGTTGAAAGTACCGTTTCGACACGCTACGCCGATCGCCGCGCAGAGCAAGCCGGGCCAACAGGTCATTTCGGACACCGCCCCTCACCTGCTGCTCAATACTGACTTCGACGACCTACGCTTAACCCGTGTCATCGTTATCGACCGCTGCTAAGCGGCTGTTGTTGGGTCGTCCTTTTCGCAGCGACACCCTCGGCCATACGTTGCTGCCAAAGCGCATTGCCCTGCCCGTGTTTGCCTCCGACGCAATGTCGTAGGTGGCGTACGCGCCGGAAGAGATTTTTCTGGTGCTGTCGGTCGCGGGAATTTCCGCGTATGCGTTTTCGCCGTGGATTGGCATAGCGGTCGCGATCGTGTTGGCGGTCGTGATCGCGAGCTACCGGCAGAACGTGCGTGCCTACCCGTCTGGTGGCGGTGACTACGAAATTGCGACGGTCAACCTCGGGCCCAATGCCGGGTTGACGGTCGCGAGTGCGTTGACGGTCGACTACGTGCTGACCGTGGCCGTATCTATTTCAGCGGCCGCGTCCAACATTGGTTCGGCGGTGCCGTTCGTTGCCGAACACAAAGTCTTGTTTGCGGTGCTCGCGATCGCGGTGTTGACGGCGGTGAACCTGCGCGGCATCAGGGAGTCGGGAAGCGCGTTTGCGATTCCGACCTATGCGTTTATCGGCGGCATGTTTGTGATGCTCGGGTGGGGCCTGGCGCGGGTCTATATTTTCGGCGAAGATTTGCGGGCCGAATCGTCCGGGTTTGTTCTGGTCGAAGAAGACGCCCATCTGTACGGAATAGCTTTGGCGTTCCTCGTCGCTCGCGCGTTTTCGTCGGGATGCGCGGCACTGACTGGTGTCGAGGCAATCAGCAATGGTGTCCCAGCGTTCCGTAAACCGAAGGCGCGCAACGCGGCAACGACGCTCGCGCTGCTGGGCATCATCGCTGTGGCGTTCTTGATGGGCATCATCATTCTGGCTCAGAAAATTGGTGTGGTGCTCGCCCACAATCCGGCGACACAGCTGGTTGGTGCCCCTGACGACTACCGGCAAAAAACGTTGATTGCACAGATCGCCGAGACAGTGTTCGAGGGCTTCCCGCTCGGATTCTTCTTCATCACCGTCTCAACGGCGCTGATCCTGGTGTTCGCCGCCAATACGGCGTTTAACGGGTTTCCTGTGCTGGGGTCGATTCTTGCGCAGGACCGCTACCTGCCTCGTCAACTTCACACCCGCGGTGATCGACTGGCGTTTAGCAACGGCATCTTCTTCCTCGCCGGTGCCGCGATAATCCTCGTCGTCATTTTCGGCGCCGAAGTCAGTGCCCTCATTCAGCTCTACATCGTCGGCGTCTTTGTCTCGTTCGTGCTCAGCCAAACCGGAATGATGCGGCACTGGACCCGTCACCTCGCCACCGAGAAAGACCCGTCCGAGCGTCGACGCATGAAGCGGGCTCGGGTGATCGCCGTCATCGGATTGGTGATGACGGCGATCGTCCTCGTCATCGTCTTGATCACCAAGTTCATCCTCGGCGCCTGGATTGCGGTCGTCGCGATGGCAGCGATCTTCGTTCTGATGCGCTCAATCCGCCGCCACTACGACACCGTCTCAGCTGAGCTGGACGCGCACGAATGGGACGGGGTACTGCCGAGCCGCACCCACTCGATCGTGCTGGTGTCGAAACTGCACATGCCGACGCGTCGCGCCCTCGCCTACGCCAGGGCGACGCGCCCAGACTCGCTCGAAGCGATCACCGTCAACGTCGACGAATCTGATACCCGTGCGCTGGTTCAAGATTGGGAAAACAGTGACATCGCGGTTCCCCTGAAAGTCATCGAATCGCCGTACCGAGAAATCACCAAACCGGTCCTCGACTACGTGCGACGAGTGCTGCGCGATTCGCCGCGTGACGTGGTGACCGTGTTCATCCCCGAATACGTGGTGGGACACTGGTGGGAGCAGATTCTGCACAACCAGAGTGCACTGCGGCTCAAAAGCCGATTGCTCTTCCAGCCGGGAGTGATGGTCACCAGCGTGCCGTGGCAGTTGAGTTCGTCGGGACGTACTCGGCCACTCGATCCGCAGAATCTGCCCGGCGCCGCTCGACGCGGCATCGGCACCGACGACGAGTGAGCGGCGAGCTGTGAGCGAGAACTGGACTGACCACACCTATGAAGTAGACCTGGGTAAACCGGGCCACGGCGGGTTTGTCGTCGCACGCCATGAGGGGCGAGTGCTGTTTGTTCGACACGGGTTGCCGGGGGAGCGCGCCCGGGTGCGGGTCACCGAAGACCGCGGCGGGTCGTTTGTGCGCGCTGATGCCGTCGAGATCCTGGACCCGTCGCCGCATCGGATCGATCCGCTCTGCCCCATTTCCGGGCCGGGCGGCGCTGGATGCTGCGATTTCTCGCATTCTTCACTCGAATTCCAGCGTGAGATGAAGTCCGGCATTGTTGCCGAACAACTACGCCGTATCGCCGGAATCGAGCGGGACGTGCAGGTCGAAAACCTCCCCGAAACCGGGGACGGCACCGGTTGGCGTAGCCGAGTTCGTCTCGCCATCGATGAGGAGGGCCAGCCCGGATATCACCGCTACCGCTCCCACGGCATCGTCACCGACCTGCGGTGCCCGCAGATCGATCTGGACGCCTATGCGGGGCTCAGTAGCCCGTCAGAAATTGCCGCCAGTGGGCGCAAATTCACGCCCGGCAGCGAATTGCAGATCGTTCTCGACGCGGACGGTGCACGGCACATCGTCGAGATTGCGCCAGCGAAAGTATCTCGAACCGGACGGGTCAGCCCCGGCCGCCGCGGAGCAACAGCGCGCCGCGCTGCGGGATCGGCGGCTCGCCGCGAAACGGTAGTCGCGGGAACCGGCCGCGCGATCGAGCGCGTAGGCAGTCGG
>JAAYXN010000074.1 GCA_012515885.1 Rhodococcus sp. (in: high G+C Gram-positive bacteria) | reverse complement strand
TGGAAACGAAACTTGCTGCGGGACATTGGGATGTGGTGCGTCGCCGCGACGCCGAACTGAGCTACAACCTGACAGCCTTCGATGAGCTTCCCAGCGGATTCGACTGGGCGGGATGGACAACCGCTTTCGGTGGCAGTGGCTCCGGTTTCTCGGAAATCGTTGTACGCCAACCTGATTACCTGAACACGTTCGCTCAGTTGTGGGACGAAGAGCCTCTCGAAACCTGGCAGGCGTGGCTGGCGTGGCGTGTCATCCACGCACGCGCCCCGTACCTCACGGAAACGTTCGTCGACGAAAACTTCGACTTCTACGGACGTACCCTCACCGGTGCTGAAGAAATCCGGGAGCGATGGAAGCGCGGGGTGTCCCTCGTCCAGGACCTACTCGGCGAAGCTGTCGGCAAAATCTACGTCGAACGCCATTTCCCCGCCGAGTCGAAGGTGCGGATGCAGGAACTGGTCGACAACCTCATTGAGGCGTACCGCCGCTCCATCACGTCGCTGGAATGGATGAGCGAAGACACCCGCCGCGCAGCGCTCACCAAACTCAAAAAGTTCACCCCCAAAATCGGTTACCCGGACCGTTGGCGCGACTACTCACGCGTGACGATCGTCGCCGACGACCTGGTTGGCAACTATCGACGCGGCTATGCCGCCGAGTTCGATCGAGAACTGGGCAAGCTCGGTGGCCCCGTCGACCGCGACGAGTGGTTTATGACACCGCAGACCGTCAACGCCTACTACAACCCGGGAATGAACGAAATCGTTTTCCCAGCAGCTATTTTGCAGCCGCCGTTCTTCGACCCCGACGCCGACGATGCCGCCAATTACGGCGGTATCGGAGCCGTCATTGGCCACGAGATTGGGCACGGCTTCGACGACCAGGGCGCCAAGTATGACGGCGACGGCAACATGGTTGATTGGTGGACGGACTCGGACCGTACCGAATTCGGTAAGCGGACAGCAGAGTTGATTGCTCAGTACGACGCGTTTTCGCCGAAGGATCTGCCTGGCCATACCGTCAACGGCGAGTTCACGATTGGCGAGAACATCGGTGATCTGGGCGGCCTGACGATCGCGCTGGAGGCATACCGGATCGCAACTGAGGGTAGTGAGCCACCGGTACTGGATGGGCTGACGGGGCTCCAGCGCGTGTTCTTCGGTTGGGCGCAGGTGTGGCGGACGAAAGCCCGAGAGGCAGAAGCGATTCGACGTCTCGCCGTCGACCCGCATTCACCGCCAGAGTTCCGGTGCAACGGCGTCGTCCGCAACCTCGATTCGTTCTATGAAGCGTTCGAGGTGACCTCGGATGACGCGCTGTATCTTGCGCCGGAGCATCGCGTCAAAATCTGGTAGCAGACCGCAGTAGCCGGGTGGACCGTTGGCTGATGTAGCCAACGGTCCACCCGGCGCAGTAAATGCGTTTCCTGGCGGATGCGCTCACCGATTCCAGTCGCCGAGGCCGTCCGAGCCGCTCAGGACCCCGCCCGCTGTGTTCTGCACGATCACGGCGTCGCCGCGGCCCACGTTTTCGAAGAACCACCTGCCGTCTTCTGTGCTGACGTTGAGGCAACCGTGGCTGACATTGCGATGCCCCTGGTCAGCGAGAGACCACGGCGCTGCATGGACGAAAATCCCGCTGTACGAGATGCGCGTCGCATATTCGACGTAGGTGCGGTAGCCCTCCGGCGCATCGACCGGAACCCCGTACGTCGACGAATCCATGTACATGTCGCGGCGCTGCTCACCCACGATGTAGGTGCCATTCGGGGTGTCATAGCCGGGCTTGCCGAACGAAGTAGGCATGGTCTTGACGACGACACCGTTGCGGGTCACCGTGATCTGCTTGGTGTTGTTGTCCGCAACCGCGACCACCGCTTCACCAATGGTGAACGACGAGTGCGAGCCGCCCGCGTTGACCGTCACCTGCGTGTGAGCTGGCCAGAACTCGTGGGGCTTCCACCGCACCTGGCTGTTGTTGATCCAGTAGAACGAGCCGTCCACCTTGGGGGTGGTGGTGACTTCGATGGCGCGTTCAGCAACACCGCGATCATCGATCGGCGCGCTGAACCGGATCGCGATCGGCTGAGCCACACCGACCACCTCACCCGATGCGGGGCTAATCGACGGCGCTGAGAAGTTCGCTGGACCCACCTGCGGTTGCGCTGGGACACCCGGAAGGTTCAGCTGCGGGATCTCCGGTAGCGGCGGAGGCGGTAGTTCAGGAAGGACCAGGCCGGGAAGTTCCGGCAACTGGGGAAGCTCAGGGATCTCCGGCCCACCGGGGAACAGTGGGGCCGCTGCTGCCTGACCGACAAGCACCGATCCAGAGGTAAGAATGCCTGCACATAGGACCGCGATACGGCGGCGGAACTTGCTCATGGCTCACACTAACCCGAGCAGGTACCGCCGCCATCTCGTGGAGAGAGTCAGTTTTATTACAGATCGCTCCAGTTCTGGGCGATTGAGAGTGCTGCCGCGCCAAGACGCGCCAAGCGGAGGTCGCCGAGCGCCGTCAGCGAACTACCCAAACGGTTGGTCACAAACGCGAGGGACAGGCCGGTATCGAGGTCAGCGAAGCCGCCCGACCCGCCAACTCCGTAGTGGCCGATCGCGTTCTGCGGTTGAGAGCGCGAAGCCAGCACCGGCTTGTGATAGCCGAGAGACCAGTTCGGTTTGATCGCCAACACATAGTCGCGGTCGCGGTCGGCGATCGTGGTGCTTTTCTGGACGGTGTCGGGCTTCAAGAACTGTTGACCATCGATCATCCCGCCGTTGGCGATCGCCCCATACATTTTGGCGACGGCGTCAGCGCTAAACACCCCGTTCCAGCCGGGCATGACTGCGTCGTGCACCTGCGGGTCACGCACTAAAGCATCGAATCCATCTGGCATCGCGGCCTCAGCGAGCCCACGCGTCGGTGCAACATGCGCCAGAATTGCGCTGGTGAACTGCCAGTTCAACCCGCCGGGGTTGATGTGCGGGAAGAGCTTTGCGATACGTGAACGCTCGTCCTGCGGAACGTAGTACCAGTATTCGTCGACGCCCAGCGGTGCCGCGATTTCCTCGACGACAACTTCCTGGAACGACTTGCCGGTGGCCCGTGCGACAAGTTCAGCAACAAGCCAGCCGTAGGTGACGGCGTGATAGCCGGGCCCGTTCTTGCGCCGCGCATCCGGAGAGGCGCCAGCGAGCGCGGACACCACCTTGTCGTAGTTGAGCAT
>JAAYXN010000073.1 GCA_012515885.1 Rhodococcus sp. (in: high G+C Gram-positive bacteria) | reverse complement strand
TGGCAGTACAGTCACAGTCCCCGGACGGACGCTGTCCCCGGACGGACGCTTTCCAGGGACGGACGTTTTTCAGGGACGGACGTTTTCCAGGGGCGGACGCTTTCGACGAGCGAGGGGCGCAGCCTGTCGCGCTGTCTTCACGTACCCACCCCGCTCGTCACGCGTAATTTTCGCGCACGTTATGTTTCTTCTGTTGCGGATGATCACTATGGTGAGCCGCGATGCTTTTTTGCAGTCGCGTAACTTTCGACGTGCGATGGCAACGACAGACCGACGCTGTGGCCGATCTAGGCGGCCGACGACGAAGTTAGGTGATGATGCGGGCAATCGGCCGGTTGGGAATCGTATTCGTAGCGGCCGTCGCGTCGTTGTTCGTCAGCACCGGCACCTCCCACGCAACCCTCGATAACGAGTTGAGCATGGTTGACGGCCTGGATCGGACGCTGACCATCCAGCAGTGGGACACGTTTCTCAACGGGGTGACCCCGATGGACCGCAACCGGCTGACGCGCGAGTGGTTTCATTCCGGTCGGGCCAAATACACCGTGACAGGGCCGAAAGCCAAGTCGTTCAAGGGCAAAATGGAACTCGGCTATCAGATCGGGTTCCCGTGGGCGCTCGGCGTCGGCATCAGGTTCAGCTACACCACGCCCAACATTCTCCTCGACAACGCGCCGCTGCCCGGCTTTCCCACCGCGATCTTCGGTCCGGGCTTCATCACGACGCCCAACCTGTTTCCCGGGGTGTCGCTGAGCGCCGACCTCGGCAACGGTCCCGGTATCCAGGAGGTCGCGACGTTCTCGGTGAATGTCAGCGGCCCCGAAGGCACCGTGGCGGTGTCCAACGCCCACGGCACGGTGACCGGTGCTGCCGGCGGTGTGATGCTGCGCCCGTTCGCCCGGCTCATCTCCTCAGCCGGTGACAGCGTCACCACCTACGGCGAGCACTGGAACATGAACTGACGCCGACCAAACCGTCGTCGTCGGCTATGCGGCCGCGCCCGGCTTCAGGTAGGTGACCAGGCTGACGTCGATGCTCTCGTCGACGAAGTAGTACTGGGCGCCGGTGAGATACCGCATGTAGCGGTGGTAGTTCTCCTCGTCGGTGGCCGCGATCGCCGCGTCCTTGTGCTGCTCGAGCCTGGCGGCCCAGATGCCCAGCGTCTTGATGTAGTGGTTGCGCAGCGACTGCGGCTCGGGCACCACGAAGCCGGCCTTCTCGCCGTGCTCGACCATCATCTGGGTGGTCGGCAGCCGTCCACCCGGGAAGATCTCGGTGATGATGAACTTCACGAACCGGGCCAGGTCGAACGTCAGCTTCTTGCCGCGCTCGGCCAGGTCATAGGGGTGGTAGCCGACGCTGCTCTGGATCGTCATCCGGCCGTCGTCGGGCATGATGTCAAAGCAGGTCTTGAAGTAGTCGTCGTAGCGTTCGAAGCCGAAGTGCTCGAACGCCTCGATCGACACGATGCGGTCGACGGGGGAGTGGAACTGCTCCCAGCCCTCCAGGCGCACGTCGAACGTCCGCTCGCTGTCGACCTTGCTGAGCAGTTCATTGCAGTAGGCCTGCTGGTTCTTGCTCAGCGTCAGGCCGATGACGTTGACGTCGTACTTCTCCATCGCCCGCTGCAGCGTCAGGCCCCAGCCGCAGCCGACCTCCAACAGCGTCATCCCCGGCTTGAGGTCCAGCTTGTCGAGATGCTGATCGACGTTGGCGATCTGCGCCTCCGACAGCGTCACGTCCGGCCCGGTGAAGTACGCGCAGCTGTACTTGCGCGTCGGATCCTGGAACACGCCGAAGAAGTCGTCCGATAGGTCGTAGTGCGCCTGGATGTCCTCGAAATGCGGCGTCAAATCCTTGGTGCCGGATGAGTTATCAGACATATTCCCCTGCTTGGCCTTTCTGGTGACGCCGATCACATGGTGTTGTTGACCGTACTCCCCGCACGGCCGCTAAACGGCGGACACGCCTCTCAAGCTGTCGAGCGTAGCCGTTTCTCCCGAGCCGACTCCAATGCGCCGTGCTCAACGGGCCGAAAAGTTGTTCTTGAGCTCGCCGATGATGTCGTCCCACAGCGGTTCGGGCAGCTCATGGCCCATCCCGGCGTACAGGACCAGGCGCGCGTCCTTGATCGCCCTGGCCACCACCCGCCCG
>JAAYXN010000072.1 GCA_012515885.1 Rhodococcus sp. (in: high G+C Gram-positive bacteria) | reverse complement strand
GTCCTTATCAATGACCTGGGCACGGAAACCTTCCCTCAAATCGTGTGACCGCAGGGCCGCGCTTGACACCCGATACTCCTGATTCAGCACCTCTTCCAGCGTCCGCAGTTCCGCTGCGCGCCGCAGCGAGCGCAAGGTAGCCGCCACCGCAGTCGGTGATTTCGCAAGAAGTTGCTGTCGCGCGTCCCGGGCACCCGGAAGTGCGCAGGCCTCAAGACGCTGCACGATCTCACGAGGATCATCCACCGCATAGGCGGCGTCAATCCATCCGCGCTGCGCGAGAAGTTCGGATTCTGTTGGCTGGCGGGAAAATTCGCGGACGGCGTCATCGACAGACTGTGTTGACAGCGCGGAAACGAAGTCATCAATCAGGTCCGAAGGCAGGTAATGATCGGCCAACCCACAGGCGATCGCGTCTGCTCCAGACATCCGTAGCGCCGTGAGTGCCGCGTGCGTTCCCAATTCGCCTGGAGCGCGCGATAGCAGGTAGGTGCCGCCGACGTCGGGGATGAAACCGATTCCTGTCTCAGGCATCGCCACCATGGACCGCTCGGTCACGAGCCGTACACTCCCGTGCGCTGACAGCCCCACGCCACCGCCCATCACGATCCCATCCATGATCGCGACATAGGGTTTCGGGAACGTCGCGATCGCAGCATTCAGCGTGTACTCGTCTCGCCAAAAGTCGAGTGAGCCAGTACTTTCCGTCTGTGCATCGTGATAGATCGCCACGATGTCTCCGCCCGCGCACAGGCCACGCTCACCAGCTCCACGGAGCACGACGAGGCGCACCGCGTCGTCGCTGCGCCACTGAGCGAGCGCGTCAGCGATCGCAGAGACCATTGCGTGTGTCAGCGCATTGATCGCTTTCGGCCGGTTCAGCACCAGGTGGCCCACACCATCGCGCACATAGGCCACCACCGCGTCCGTACTCACATCACTCCTTTACTCGGCGATACAGATTCGACAGCTCGACGATCGCCTGCTCAGTGTTTCCACCATCAGGACCCAGCGTGCGTAGCGCACGCCGAAGAAACGACGGGTCCAAATCCTCAATGGCAGCGGAGTATTCGACGGCGGGCAGACGTGGGAGCGCGGTGTGGTCACCGAACCAGTCGTCATCGTTGACCGGCCCGGCATCTCCGACCGCATCGAGCAACGTATCGAGACGCACGCCCCGCAGGGTCAGGACCAGCAGCGGGTCCGCGTCAATGCGTTCCGCAGCTAGATACACCACCGCCGCCGCGTGCTTGCAGGGCCAACCCAGGTCAGGGCATGTGCAGTCAAAGTCAAACGCAGATGCCTCAGGTAGCAGCAGCGGCGCCAACGTATCGGGCACCGTTCCACCCGCGAGCGCTGCGAGCACTGCTGGTTGATGCCGCACCGTCTCCGATAGCAGTTCGACGTCTTCGTCCGGCAGCGGAGGAAGAGATACGGTGACGCTAAATGGCTGAATTTGGCTGCCCTGCACGTCTGCCCGAATCAGGCCGGGGCTGATATCCAGAGCGACTACCTGACCGGCACGCGCATAGGTACGTCCTCGCGACAGCCGTCCGGTTTCACCCATCGCCTCGACCGCGTCGACCAGCGCGCGTCCCCACCAGTTGCGGGTAAACGCACCGCGCCGTGACTTCGCCTGGACGCCACCGACCACGGCACGCCTGCGCCCATACTTGCCGAAGTCGTCATC
>JAAYXN010000071.1 GCA_012515885.1 Rhodococcus sp. (in: high G+C Gram-positive bacteria) | reverse complement strand
TGCCGTCATCAATTGCCGAGGTGAGCGGGCTGTGCGGAATCATGCGGTAGCCGACGTTGAGGATTTGCGCGCCGGACGCGGCAGCAATACGCGACACCATCTGTCGATGCGAGCGGATGCCGCAACAGATAAACGCGCCCCCGTGCAGATACAGGATTGCGCGGGCTGACTCAGTGGATCCGTCAGCGCTGTGGGCGTGTGATGGCGGCGTGAGCAGTTCCGCACTCGCTTGGGGAAGCGTGATCGTGTCTCGGCGGGTGCCGCGTCGCGGCATCAGTGAAGTGCCCAGGTAATCGACCAGGCCAGAAGGCCAGGGAAGTTGTGGATGGCGGGCCCACGTATCCAGAAAAGGCTTGACCGTGTGACGCAGAGATTCCGAAAGTACCCGCGATGGGAGACTGACGCCGTCCACTTCCTCGACCTTCAGGGTGGAGGGGGCCGCGGACGGAGCATTGGGGCGCAGCAGTGGAGCTGTGGACATCGCAGCTTCCCTTCGTCCGCACGCGTCGTTGCGTGCACCGGCGGGTCATACTTCTCAACACGGCGGGGCGGCCGTGTATTTCTTTCATCGATCTGCCTAATTCGGACGCTACCGGGTGGGATCGGTTCGATTCAGCCTCGTGACGCGATAGATACCCCTGGCGGAGGCAGATCCGTAGCTCAGCGCAGTGCGGGTTATCGATTCGAGATTGATTGCGATCGATACTAAATCTGTTTACCGGGGTGTTCGATGCAAGATATCGACCAGTTCCGCCTCAAGTGCTGCGAATTCCGGGGTTGTAGTGACGGCAATTTCGCGGGGTCGAGGCAGGTTGACCACCACCTCGCGCACAACCGTCGCGGGACGCGGCGACAACACGACAATTCGGTCAGAAAGGTACAGGGCCTCACGGATATCGTGCGTAATCATCAGCGCCGTCCACCGATACTGCTTCCACACTCCCTGCAGCCATTCCTGCATGCCCGTGCGAGTCAGTGAATCAAGCGCCCCGAACGGCTCATCGAGCAGCAGCACCGGGCGATCCTGGACCACCGTGCGCAGCAACGCGGCCCGCTGCCGCATACCGCCAGAGAGCTGCGAAGGTCGAGCGTCTTCAAACCCGGATAGCCCGAAGGTCGGAAACAGTTCTTTAGCCCGCATCCGTGCCTGTTTGCGCGGGACGCCCTGAACCTCCAGCCCCAGTGACGTGTTGTCGAGGATCGTTCGCCACGGAAACAAGAGATCCTTTTGCGGCATATAGGCGCACGAGCGCGTGCTCACCGCGCCACTATCTGCCGATTCCAAACCGGCGATCATGTTGAAGATAGTGCTCTTCCCGCAACCGCTCGGGCCGATGATCGACACGAATTCTCCAGGAGCAACGGCGAAATCGATGCCCGCCAGCACTTCGCGATCCCCATAGGATTTTCGCAGTGCGCGCACCGTGATCGCATCGCCGTCATCGAACGTGCCCGCGCCGTCGGTGCTATCGATCACGGAAGTCATGACGCCTCCTTAGCCCGGGATCGTTCCTGCTTCTCCCAGGGGATAACAAGCCGCTGGACAGCGAAAGTTGCCAGGTATAGGGCCACCGAGACGACTGCGGTGACGACCACCGCCGCCAACACCAGGTCGGTGCGGAACGAGTTTTTCTGGGTCGCCATGTAGATGCCGAGACCCGATGTGGCCCCCACATATTCGGCGAATACCGCACCGGTTACCGCGTAGGTGATGCCAATTCGCAGCGACGTGAAGAACCGGGGCATCGCTGCGGGTAGCCGCACATAGCGGAACTCTTGCCAGCGGGAAGCGCCCATACTGCGCAGCAGCGACCCGGCTTCTTTCGGTGCGGACGCGAAACCCTCAATCAAGCCCACCGTCATGGGAAAGAACGTCACCAGCGCAATCACAAGGATTTTGGGCAGCAGACCGAACCCGAACCAAATGATCATCAGCGGCGCAATTGCAATGATCGGGATGGTCTGCGACATCACGAACAGGGGGACAAGGGCCTGACCCAACCACGGTGTGAAGTCAACGATGATCGCCAGGATCCACGCGCAGGTCAGTGACACCGCGAACCCGATCACCGTGACCTGCAGCGTCGCGCTCGCATGCCCGGCAATGACCTCACGAGCAGCCCACCCCTGTTGCACAACACGCAACGGTGACGGCAACACCTGCGGGCGGATACCGCTGACAGTGACATAGAGCTGCCACGCGCCCAGCAGTAACGCGACAATGACGGCAGTGGGCAACAC
>JAAYXN010000070.1 GCA_012515885.1 Rhodococcus sp. (in: high G+C Gram-positive bacteria) | reverse complement strand
TGATGTTGGGATCACGGCGCGAGTGGTACGTGCCGCCGCCCATGCCGTTGACGGGCAGGCGATAGGTCGTGAAGTGGTGCGTTTCAACCGCTCGCTGCATCGCCGCGTCGAACGCGGTGAAGTCGAGTTTTGCCTGGGGCGGGTCCGCCTCGGGCAGAAACTCAACGCGGATATCGTCCAACGGCACGGGATCGTACGGACTGATGCGGTGCTCGGCGAAATTCTGAAAATACATGTCGAGCACGCGCCGCCGGTCCGCCTCGGTCCTGACCTGGTGGTACTCGAACGCCAAATCCGGTCTGAAACCGTAAGCGGTGGCCAGATGGTTTCGCTCGGGCAGAGTGAAGTCCCAGACGCGCAGTTTCAACGGCACGCTAGCCCGAAAGCCCTCGGCCGCAAGCGACACCTCGCCCGTATAATCGCCCGGCACGGCGTCCTTCGGCACATAGACCAGCACCCAGAGCGGCTGATTCTCGCCTGCCGCAACGTCGATTGGTTCGTCGAGCGGTGGCAGAGCGTCGGGCCAGCGGTCGCGCACACTAGTCTCGTCGGTTAGGAGACGAACGGGGTGATAGTAGACTCGCAGGATCTTGATGTGTTCTGCGTCGATCGTCGCTCCGCCGGGCCCGCGCAGGGTACTTGCCTTGGCGGTCAAGCCCGCCAGGGGCCGATTCGGGCGAACCACCACCTGCACGGCCTGGTAGTCGTGCCGTGCGGCGGCAAACACGGCGGCTGGGGCAGCGGCGTCGGGCAATACCCGTCGTGGTGCGACTTTCCACGTTGCCGGACACCACCAGACGGGTACGTCGCCCTCGACGCTCTCGATCCGCTCGCCGTAGTCCGTCCGATAGTACTCCGGCACGTGAAACGGCACACGAAGAGCGACGGTCGGTTGGCCGTCGAGCACCAGCTTGAGTCGGATATCGTTTTCACCCACCTTAGCGCCGGGCAGATCGACGCGGAACACCTGCGATGCGCCGGACGCCATGTGGGCCGTCGTAGGCTCAGCGCTGGCACCCGCGCCCGACGGCTCGAGTGTTGCCGTTGCGGCTTGGCTGCCGGGATTCTTCACAGTCAAGAGAATCGTCCCCCCGCCGGCGCCGGGCTTCGGCTCGACTGCAATGTCTTCAACCAGCAAACGCCGGCCGGCGTCCTCCACATCAGCGAAACATGTGCCGCCCGCCATGTCGCCGGGCGCCGGACCCGACATCTTGGCGCTCAATCTCAACTGGCCAATCTGAAAATTGGGTTGCTCTCCATCTGCTCGAAGCCGGACGAACAGCACATTGGCCGGGAGGACTTCGGCCGGCAATCTCGCCTCGGTTTCGCCGGTTTCGTCGGCGGTGGTCAGTGGATGCCACTGGCGTTGGTCGCGACTGACATCGAGCGCGCACTTTCCACTCATGTGATGGTTGATGCGGAACGCGACGTCGCCCGACAGCAGGCTGTGCCCTGGCAGCCCAAAACGGTACGTCACATAGCTGCCGGATGTGAAGCACCAGTGGCTCGTATTGAAGCCGGCCGTAGCGTCGGCGACGGCGCGATGATAGTTACCTCCGGGTCCGGTTAGCTTCCACTCGAATCGATAACAGCCGTCGACCACGCCTTCGCGCTCGCCCAGTGTGAAGCCGTCGATACGCAGATGGACCGGCATGACGGGCGTAAGTCGCACGGCGTCGAACTGGGCCACGCCGTCAAGATGCCACTGGCCCACGCGCAGTCGCGCGGACTCGACGCCGTCGGGCACGCGAAACACATGGCCGAGCCACTGCCAATCCTCGCCCAGGCCCGAGTAATCATGGTTGGCGAACTCCGGACCGGCGGTAACGACGCCGTTGCCCGAGATGCGACGGGCGCGAACCTCGAACCGATACAGCGTGCCGGGTGTCAGCGCGACCGCCTCGGATTGCCACCGCGCCGAGTCCTTGCCGTCGCCGCCCACTTCGAGCATCTGACGATCAACCCAACGACCGTTGCCCTCGACGAGCGTCCACCCGGCCGGCGATTGGTCGCCAGCGTCGAATTCGGCATTGGGGATCGAAGCTGCGTCGACCGAGTGGCCGGACAACCACAGACCAAGCACACCACACAAAACCGCGGCGAGAGAGTGTCTCATCATGACGCCTCACGGGGGAAAAGAGGACTGCTGTGGCGGGACGCAACACCTCCTATTCTACGGCATAGCCGTCCGCGA
>JAAYXN010000069.1 GCA_012515885.1 Rhodococcus sp. (in: high G+C Gram-positive bacteria) | reverse complement strand
CGGATCGAGCATCCGTCAGCGATGAAGGCCGTGCCGGGCGGGCCACGTCTACAGATAAGCACAGAGCCCGCCGTCAAGTATCGAATTTGATCAAAATAGTCGTTGGAGCAAGCATAAGCGGCATTGACGACGCCGATTTTGATCATATACGGTCACAGTGAGTTCGCGGTGAAAGCATGCACCGGGGGGGGGTGCGCCGCGGATCATCAAACCCTGCTACGGCGTGAGGAATTGACTTGAAACTCGACGGCAAGGTCGCGATCGTCACGGGCACCGGCGCCGGCATAGGTCGTGCGACAGTGCAGCGTTTAGCAGACGAAGGCTGTCGCCTGGTCGTCAACGACATCAACGACGATTACTTGCGTGCGCTTGTCGAGACGCTGCCGCCGTCCACGGTGCTGCCCGTCGCCGGCGACGCTTCGGTTGAGCAGACCGCCACCGCCCTTGTGGCGCAGGCCCTCGATGCGTACGGACGAGTCGACATTCTCGTCAACGCTGTTGGGAACATGTTCATCAAGGACCCGGTCGATATCACTGTGGACGAGTGGGATCGGGTGATGGCGGTGAACTTGCGCAGCGCCTTCTTGTGTTGCAAGGCAGTCCTGCCGACGATGATCGCGCAGCGGTCCGGAGCGATCGTCAACCTTGCGTCGATCTCGTCATACGTCGGTCAAGAGATCAACGGAGAAAGCACGATCGCGTACAACGTCACCAAGGCCGCCGTTCGTCAGCTGACCACCTCACTGGCGACGCGGTACGCGCGGGATGGGGTCCGGGTCAATTGCGTCGTCCCTGGACCGACTCGGACCATGGCCTTGCAGCACTTCTATGCCGGTATGCCACAGGAGCAGTCGGACGCTGTCTTCCAGGCCGTCGGTGAAGAAACCACCGCCATCGGTCGAAGCGCCGAGCCGGAGGAGATCGCGGCTGCTATCGCGTTTCTGGTATCCGACGACGCGTCGTACATGGTGGGCACCGCGCTCACGGTGGACGGTGGCTTCCTGGCGCGTTAGCGCTTAGAACATGTCCTCGCCGCCGAGTTCACGGGCGACGAGGTTGGCGGTATACGCCAAATGCGTGCTGAGTTCGCGTGCGGCGACGCGAGGATTTCGCCTGGCGCAGGCGTCGATGATCCGCTCGTGCTCGAGCCGGCGAGCCTCGCGGTCGCCACGGTGCGGAATCGACACGAGCCGATAGCGCTCGCTGTTGACCCACAGCGGCATGATGAGTTTGGTCAACCACGGGGACCGGGCGGCCTCGTAGATCGCAAAGTGCAGCGCCGTGTGCGCTTCCCGCGACGCCATGGTGTTCGCCGCAGTGGCGGTGTGCTCGTCCAGCGCTTTGCGCGCCTTTTCCTCGTCCTCGTCGGTGAAGCGGGATGCGGCCCGCTCCACAGCGAGTACCTCGAGCGCAAGCCGGGCTTCGTAGGTGTTGTACAGGTCATCGAGCGAGAAGCTGCCGACCCGCGCGCCGCGGCGAGGATCTTGTTCCACCAGCCCGAGCGGCTCCAAGCTGAGCAGTGCGCCGCGGACCGGCATCATGCTCATCCCGAGCCGGTCGGCGAGCGCCTTCAGCCGAAGTGGTGAGCCAGGAGGAAGCTTGCCCGTGACGATCTCTTCCCGAAGGATCTCCACCGCGTCCTCGACTCTCGTCGTAGGTCTCGGCTTACTCGTAGTGCCGCTCAAAAACCCTTCTCCATCCGCAGCGTCTGCGTCAGCACGGCAAAACCGTCATCGCCTCACTATATGTCGCGGACCGTGTCCATACCCTGCGCCTTCCCCGACGGCGCACCCGCTGTGTCCGGCTCCACGAGCTCGACGGGCAGCCCGTCTGGGTCGAGCAGGAACACCCACATCGCGGCGGCGGTGTCGCTGTGCAACGGTGGGGACAGAAAGCGGACACCCTCGGCGCTGAGCCTGCGATGCCACGCCTGGATGTCGTCGACTTGCAGTGCGATATGCGCCGATCCGACATCGTGTTCCTCGGGTGCGCGTCGCTCACCGCTGACACCGTATTCGCGCAGTTCGAGACGCACCCCCGGCGCAGCCATGAAGGCGCAGCGCAGCCGCCCACCGATGCCGGCGGCATCGGCTACCACGATGGTTCGTTCATGGGCAAAGCCCAGCGACCCGTAGAACGCCACCGAGCGCGGCAGGTCGGAAACAGTGAAGGAGACGTGATGCAACCCCGTCATGGTGCCGGCGGTCACGCGGGTTCCTCCGCCACTGCCGCGAGGGACCTGCCGACGGCCGTCAGGTAGGCGGTGACAATCGCCGCGGGTTCCGCAGAGGTGATCGCCGCCGTGAAGTCATCGGGCCGCACGAGGTAGGTAGTGCCGCTCTTGGCGCCGAAGCGCTTGGTCAGGGTGCCTCGGACGTCAAAGTAGGTCCGGCCGCGGGCCCGGGAGTCAAGGGGGGCGTCCCGGCAGCTGATCAGAACCTGCGCGAGTCCGGATGGGGGATCGGTGAGCAACGGCGCCTCTGCGGGCCAGTCGACGAATGTCAGCGCGACGAAGTCGCGGCCGAGCAGGCTGTGCAGGCGCCGGAGCCGTCCGTCGGGGCCGAAGATGCTGCCGTCGGGGACCCGGTCTCCGCGTGCGATCGGTGGGCGCAGAACCGGCTTGGTGTCGGGCGCCCGAAGGTAGTTGAGCCCGAGAAGCGAACCGTTGTATGCCGCCGCCCACCGGCGACGCGGGTCGCGCAGCGCTGCCTGACGTCGCACCGCGCCGGCCGCATTGATCAACCGATTGCCGCTGACTTCCATGAAGCTGCGCTTGCGGTTCTGCATCGCCAAGGCGGTGCTGGCGATGATGGGCTGACGTTCGGCGCTGTAGGTGTCCAACAGCGCCGGGCCCGCCCAGCCCCGCAGCACCCAGGCCAGCTTCCAACCGAAGTTGAAGGCGTCCTCGAAGCCGGTATTGAGGCCAAGGCCGCCGATCGGCGTGACCAGATGGGCGGCGTCGCCGAGGAGGAACACTCGGTCGACGCGGAACCGATCCAGGACGCGTCCCTGAGATGAATACTGCGCCCAATCGAGCACCCGGAACGGCTGATCTGGCCCGAGCTCCTCCCGCAAGCGCTGATCGATTTCGGCATCGGTGAGTTCAGGGGTGTCTGCCGGTGCTGCCCAACCCAACCGCCAGAACTTCGGCAGGCGGATCCGGGTGAAAAATCCGTTGGCGTCGCAGAGATAGGACAGTGAATCCGGAGGGTGTCCGTCGTTGCCGCGGACGTCAGTCTCGGCGTTGACGACGATGAACTGCTCGGCCGGAGTGATCTCGCGGTAGCGCAGGCCTAGCTGGCGACGCACGGTACTTTTGCCACCGTCACATCCGAGAACGTAATCGGCCTCGTATTCGACAGTGCCGTCGTCGGTTTCCAGCGTGAGCAGACAGCCGTCGTCGCGTTGGCTCAGGGCGGTCAGCCGGTGCCCGAAGCGGACCTCGGCCCCAAGCTCCACCGCGCGTTGCAGCAGAATCGGCTCGAACTCATGTTGAGGCAAGTTCAAGAAGAACGGGAACGCGGTGTCCTGTTGGAGTTCAGTCATGTCGACACGCATCAACGGCGTTTCTGTTGTCCGCCTGATGAAGTCGACGCTCTCGATCCGGATGCCCGATTCGAGTACTTTGTCGATGACGCCGAGACGGTCGAAAAATTCCAACGCTCGCGGAACGACCGTGCCGGCTTTTGGTGCCGACGACGTCATCGCGTCGTCTTCGAACACCGTCACGGAGATGCCGTGACAGGCCAGCCAGGCGGCGGCGCTGAGCCCCACCGGCCCGGCGCCGATGACGGCGATCCTGTGCTCGTTCAACGTGTCGTTCACCTTCCGTCCTTACTGCGAGATTCGGTCTCGGGTGCTGGGCTCACCCGCGGCGGGGCAGGATGCGCGTAAGCCGGCGTCTGCGCAGAAGCGCGTCTGCGGCAAGGACACCCGATCCCGCGGACAATCCCGGTCCGGGGTGGGTGCTCGCGCCGATGTGTAGTAGCCGATCCACCATGGTTCGATGGCTGGACCGGCCGGGCCGCGGACGCAGGATGAGGCTCTGGTCGAGTTCCAATGACCCGCTGTAGCCGTCGCCGCCCACATGATTGCGGTTGGCGGCCTCGAGGTCTGCGGGGGACAACACGGCGCGGCCCACCAGCGCCGAGTCCAGGTTGGTGATGTGCTGCGCGATGATCTCCTGAACTCGGTCGGCGAATGTCTCTCTGAGATGCTCGGTCCACACGCCGTTTCCGACATCGATCTCGCCCGCCGCGTCACCGACAGGACTGGACGGCAACTCGAGGAGTTGAACCCACAACGTGGCACCGCCCTTCGGGGCACGAGAGGGATCTGCGACCGTGTGCTGGCCGATTGCGATCGTGGGAGATGCGGGAAGCAGTCGTCGGGTAGCTTCGTTGACGGCTCGTGACACTCCGTCGAGTCCCGGTGTCAGGTTCACCGATGCGGCTTGGGCTAGCCGGGAATCGCCCCGCCAGCGAGGCTGCTCGCTCAGTGCCATGTGTATCTGCATTCCCGCGCGGCCATACCGGAATCGCCGAGCGTCACTGGCAACCGGGGGCGAAACATCCTCGTTCCGCAGGAGATCCAGGTAAAGCTGTTGGGGAGTCACGTTGGCGAGCACGGCTTGGCGCGCTTCGTAGCGTTCGCCGTCGGCGGTCACAACACCGGTCGCCGCTCCGCCCGACACCTCGATGCGGGTGACGTCACGATT
>JAAYXN010000068.1 GCA_012515885.1 Rhodococcus sp. (in: high G+C Gram-positive bacteria) | reverse complement strand
CTCCATCTCTGCTGCTGCGCTCGGTAGCCGGGTGGTCATGGTGGTCCGTAACACTTCGCGTGGCGACAACGCCAAAGCTGAAATATGCCGGGAGGTACCCGACGCTGAAATTGATGTTCAACGCTGCGACGTCTCTGATCTGGCAGATGTGCGTTCCTTTGCGGAGTTGGCGCGCGAAGAATATCCGCGCATTGATGCGGTGATCCACAATGCGGGGGTGCTCCCCGCGAGCCGCGCCGAAAGCGCACAGGGCCATGAATTGTCTCTGGCAACACACGTACTCGGGCCAGTGCTGCTCACTGAGCTAATCCTGCCCTCGCTGCGGTCCGCGCCAAACCCCCAGGTGGTCTTCATGTCGTCCGGCGGAATGTACGCTCAGCAGCTTCCGGCCTCAGACCTCGAATACCGGACTGGCGCCTATCGTGGCGCTACCGCCTACGCGCGTAGCAAGCGGGTGCAGGTGGCGTTGACTCCGCTGCTGGCGCAGAAATGGCCTGGAGTGGGAGTGAGTTCTATGCATCCGGGCTGGGTGGATACTCCAGGTTTGGCTGATGCGCTGCCGGGATTCCGCACGGCGGTGCGGCCGCTGTTGCGCACACCTGCCCAAGCGGCAGACACTGCCGTGTGGCTGATAGCTACCGCCCCGCCTCCGCAGAGCGGACAGTTCTGGCATGACCGTGAGCCACGGACCCCGCATTATCTGTCTCGCACGAAATACACCGACGAGCAGCTAGGGCGGGTATGGACCGAATGCGCGGAAGCGATCAGTGTCCCACCAGGCGGTTGAGCTCGCGCTGCATCCCTTTCTCGCCGTCGTCGAGGAGCTTTTTCATGAAGATCCGCAAGACAGGTTCAGCCCAGCGGAGCCACCCTTGGAAGGCGAACTGGACCCGGTAAGTCACGGTCGACCCGGTGCCCTTCGGCGCGACCGTGATGGTGTCGAGGGCAACGAGGGAACTGTTAGTTCCCCGCAATGTGAGGGAGGTACCGGGATGAAATTCAATCACTTCATAGTCGATGTTGCTGGTGCGTCCGGCGAATTCGGAAGTGTTGGCATACCGGGTACCGACACCGCCGTCGCCCTCCACACGCACGGTACGAAGGCTGCCCGGATCCCACTGCTGCGAGTTGGAGAAATCCGAGAGGTAAGCGAATACGGCCTCGGGGGACGCGTCGGTGGTTACTTCTCGTTGCATATCGATCATGGTGCGGCCTTCCTCATGGGAGAGCGACCCGAATTGGGGACGCTGAAAGGGTTTCGTTGCCCACGCGTTGGTGGATGGGTTGGTGCCCGACCCAGCGCGCCGCGCTGGTACCCGACTCAGCGTGCCTGCGTAGGAGAGGAATGTGGAACGTGAAGCCTGATTTGGTGTGGTTTCGGCGGGATCTGCGGCTTCGTGATGCCCCGATTCTCACGGAGGTAGCAGATTCGGCGGGTTCGGCGGTCGCCGTATTCGTCCTCGACGACACCCTGCTTAAACCCGGTCCCCGAACGGCTTTCCTATACGGATGCTTGCGTGCCCTCGACGAGGAATTGGGGGGACGGCTACTTGTAGTTTGTGGTGATCCCGTTATCCAAATACCGTTACTGGCCAGGCATTTTGATGTGGGTGCCGTGCGTATTTCGGCTGACTATGCACCGTATGGGATGCGCCGTGACGCGGCGGTGGAACAGGCCCTCGGCGATGTGGAGTTGCTGCGAACCGGCTCCCCCTATGCCGTCGCCCCTGGCCGTGTACGCAAAGCCGATGGCACCGAATACCGCGTGTTCACGCCTTTTAGGAAAGCGTGGCTCAAGCACGGCTGGCGCGCACCTGCGCACACCGGGCCGGATACGACGAAGTGGATCGACCCTAGCGGCGTGGACGCACGCGTACAGATCCCGAAGCCACAGGCTCTTGACGGGGTGATGCTGCCAGCTGCCGGCGAAGATGCCGCACGGCAACGGTGGGATGCTTTTCGTGAGGAGGGGCTGGAGGACTACCACCGCGACCGCGATCGACCGGATTTGGACGCAACTACCCGCCTGTCGCCGTATCTGAAGTTCGGGTGCCTGCATCCACGCACCCTTCTGCATGACCTGGTGGGTGTGGACGGCGACGGTGCGCGAACCCTGCGCAGCGAACTGTGTTGGCGAGAGTTCTACGCTGATGTGCTTTTTCACCGCCCTGACACGGTGTGGCACCCGTTTAACCCACGTTTCGAGGCTCTGCGCTACGACACGTCAGCGTCAGCGTGGGACGCGTTCTCAGTGTGGAAAGAGGGACGTACCGGGTTTCCCATTGTCGATGCCGGGATGCGACAACTCCTCAGTGAAGGTTGGATGCACAACCGTGCGCGGATGATTGTTGCCTCATTCCTCACTAAGGATCTGCATCTGCCGTGGTGGTGGGGCGCGGCGCACTTCATGAATCATTTGATTGATGGTGATATTGCCTCTAACCAGCATGGCTGGCAGTGGACGGCCGGATGTGGGACGGACGCCTCCCCGTTTTTTCGGGTGTTTAACCCCACCACACAGGGCGAGAAGTTTGACCCCGATGGGGATTATGTTCGCCGCTGGGTGCCGGAGTTGAGGGGCGTTGCGGGCAAGGCTGTGCATAAGCTGCGCGGTGGTCCACCATCTGGCTATCCGGCTCCGATGGTGGACCACGCTGAGGAGCGACGTGTTGCGCTTGCGCGCTATGACGAGTTGGGTCGCGTCGATTAGAAGGTGGTGCTCTGTGTCCCGGTGAGGACATCGTTCCGCCGAGAGATGGTTTGTGGAACTCGGGAGTTCTGCTTCACCCAATTAACAGCTTCTGGTGATATCGCGCCGAGGATATCGAGCAGGCGGCTGTGGTCAGCTTGGAGATTCCGAGCGAAAATCGGTTCGTGATGAGCGATCCGATTGCGCAGCTTTCGCAGTGTTTCTTGCTTGCGGTGCAGTTCACGGCGTGGACCGATGAGGTGCGGGAAAGCGGCGTGAAGCGCGGGCACCCACAGCCTTTGGTGGTACTTGTTGGCTATGAGGCCGGTCCAGAATCCAAAGCTCAGCTCGGCCACGATATGTCCTGGGAGGACGGATGCGCCTTTCGCGCGCCGGGCGGCACTTGTCGCGGCCGTGACGCGATCATGTTCGAATTGGTGCAGGCCGATCGGCGCGTTCCACCAGTTCTCCTGCCCGGCCAGCGTGCTGAGTTCGTTGTGGATCGCATTGCGGAGTGCGATTTCAAGTACGTTGAAGCTGCCCCAAAACGCAGAGGCAACTTCGATGTTCCATGCGTAGAGCCGTAGCGCCCGGTCCTGTTTGCCTTGGCATTCGTCGAGGTAGGTAGCGAGCCGATCTGAGTTCAGGAGACGCGTCAGTTCAGTGTTTCGCGCCTCTGTCCCTGGCACCCTATTGGCGGATGCCGTAGCATGATCGTTGTAAGCCCCGGACGAGGCCGCTGACGCGGTCGCCGCGCCGGGGCAATTCTTTTGCCCGGCACTGTGCCCATGTGGCTCACCTGTCATTGCTCAGACCTCGTCCCCGCCGAAACCAGTGCAGCCTTGCCGCCTTAGCCTCGAAGATACCGCCACGTTCAAGCGCGCTGCCTGGTGCCGGAGTCGAGGAGCGACGTGTTGCGCTTGCGCGCTATGACGAGTTGGGTCGCGTCGGTTCGGTACTGATGCGGGTCGCGTCGATTTAGTGCTGATGCGGGTCGCGTCGATTCAGCGTTAGACCGCACACAGTGGGCGGATGTGCTGCTCGCCTTCAGTGGTCGGTGAGGTGAGCATCAGACAGGAGCTATAGCCCTTAGCTTCGACGACCTCGCGGATGTGCTGCCAGGTGGCGGCGTCAACGATCGGTGAGCGCGAGAGTACGAATCCTGAGCGTCGGGTGGGATCGCCTACTAGTGCCCAGGAGTAGTCGTCAGCGATGTGGGCGACAAGATAGTTGCTGGGGCCGTCGAGTGAATTCTGAAATGGGACGCTTGGGAACGAGACGTGCAGTTCTGCTGGCCCATTGACGCGGGCGTTGCCGACGATGCCGCGTCGTTCGCCGGTGAACGACGTGCACGAGTTTTCGACTCGAACGTTGTTGGCGTCGATCAGCGAATAGTTGGCGGTGGTGTCCTGAACGCAATCGAGGTTGAACGGCGCTGGATTGGCAGCGAGTTGATGCCATGTCCCGAGATAGCGGTCGACATCGAGCTGAGGAATTGGTGTGAGTGGTGCGTGATCGAGAGATCCTGCTGCTCCGGCTGGGGCTGCGAACAAGGCACCCGCCGTGATGATCGCTGTGGCAGTGGCCATATTCACAATGGAACGTTTCATCAGTTCTCACTCCTACTAATTGTGTCTGCATGGTTGGCGCGAGCATGCACGCCACTAGTGCTTCGGTGCAGAGTGGAGAGCGGATGGGTGCACAAACTGTTTGCGCAAACACCATGCGCGCGAACGCCTATCGGGAAGGGGACCCGGTCTACTGTGCGGGAACCTCGACATGCACCCGCGAATGTTCGTGGACGAGGGCGTTGCGGAGCACTCGCGAACCGGCGATTGCGGCGATAAACCCGGCCGTCACCTCACACAGGGTGAATACCAGGCGGGAGGCGAGGGCCAGAGCCAACGCCACGCCAGCGTCCATGAACGGGGAAAGGGCAGCGACAACGACCGCCTCGCGCACGCCGATCCCGGACGGCACCACGACAACCAAAACGCCCGCACACATGCCGAGAGCTAACGCGCCCACGCACTGCGCCAGCGAACGCAATTCGAACCCGGACCTGCTGGAGGCAAGAATCCACAGGTGCACCCCGTAAAGCACCCAGCTGGCCGCACACCAACCTAAGGCCAGGCCGATTTTATGCATCGTCAACGGCTGATGCAGCGGCGCGCGACGCAAAATCTTGAGGGCGATATTCACCAGTCGCGTCAACACCGGCGGGTATGCGCAGATCAAGGCGATAGGCACAAGAACCATAACGGCAACGGCCGCGAACGTGCTGACTTGAAAGAGCGCCGGTAATCCGAACAATCCGACAATTAGTGCCGCCGTCGTACTCAACCCGACCGTCACCATGACCGTCACAAATGCCGCGCCCCGCGAGACGCCTGCGCGCCGCGCCAACTCCGTCTGCAACACAAACGCCCACACACTGCCGGGTAAATATTTGCCGAGCTGACCCACCAGATAGCAGCGGGCAGCATCGAAAGCTGGAATGGGATGTTCGAGTGCGCCAAGAGTGTGCTGCCATGCCCGCACCGCCGCACCCATACCGAGGAAAACGAACAGGGCGGACAGTATGAGCAGGCCCACGTTGAGGCTCAAGATAGTGTCTTTGACCTCGGACCATTGGGAACGGATGGCAAATGCGATCGCCACCAAAATTGCCGACGTCACGGCAAAACGAAACAGGTTGACTAAGAGTTTGCGACCGGAAAAAGTAGGTGCAACGGGAGTGGTTTCGGGAGTAGCGGCCGACCCAGCCTCAGACTGCGCAGACTGGTCGCTCACTGCGATATTTACCTTCCCGACGGTGTGCGCGCTTTTTCACGCTGCGCCCACGACGATAGCAAGGGCGCCTGCTGAAGCGGCTTCAGATAAGTGGTTTGGTGGCGCGAGTACGCCACCACTCGAAAGTAGATTGCAGGGCGTCCGGCAGTTCCGAGCGTGCGCCGTCGTCCATTGAACCGGAACCATAAAGCTGCACGATTGCGGCAATTTCGTCGGCGTTATATCCAGCGCGTTCCATGCCCACCGTATTGACGCCCTGCAGACCCACCGGGTTGCCGAAAGATTTAGCAAACGGCGGAATGTCTTTCGACACCACCGACCCCATTCCGACCATCGCTTTCGTGCCGATCACGCGGCGCTGATGTACGACAGTGCCGATGCCGAGGTTGACCCCGTCGCCCACGCTCACATGCCCACCAAAGGTCACCGACGGTGCGATCGTGCACCCTGGGCCAAGCTGCACGTCATGGCCAATCGACACGCGGTTCATGATGAACGCACCCGCACCGATGACAGTGGGACGCTCACCGCCGTGGTGGACGGTTGAGTGCTCGCGGATCGTGGAGTCCGCGCCAATGACGATCGGCTGGTGTGGGCTCGCGTCGCGCCAGTTCTTCGGATGCGTTTTACCGATCCACTCTGGAGGCTGACCCAATGTCACGGAAGGACCGATCCAGCAGTTGTCTCCGATTTCGAGCGGGCCGGTAAGAACCGCGAAGGGTCCGACAGCCACACCGTTGCCGATGGTGACAGCGTCCCCAATTACCGCTGTGGGGTGAATGTCGCATTCGGTACCGATGCTCGGTTGGCCGATAGTCATGGGTCTATGTAATCCCTTCGAAAGTGAATCTCTGGTCAGGGTTAGGCTCAGTTTGTTATCAAATATGAAAATCCGTGACGGATCCGGTTCGATCCAAGCAGAGGGGACCTTAAGTGATCGCGATCTCCAGCATTTCCTTCGGAGAGGACGTTGAACGGGAGGTGCTCGATACCCTGCGATCGGGGATCGTCGCTCAGGGCCCTAAAGTGGCCCGTCTCGAAACTGAGTTTGCGCAGCTTGTTGGTGCCAAACATGCCGTTGCTGTCAGCAGCGGCACCACCGCGCTTGTCGCTGCGGTGCAGGTACAGGACCTACAGCCCGGTGATGAGGTTCTCACCAGTCCGTTCACCTTCGTAGCCACGGTGAACGCAATTCTTGAAGCCGGTGCGACCGTCCGTTTCGCCGATATTTCCGCCACCGACTTTTGCCTCGATGCTGCGTCCGCGCAGGAGCGCATCACCGAGCGCACCAAGGTGATCGCGCCTGTGCATCTGTACGGCCAGACTGCTGACATGCGCGCGGTCTCCGAACTCGCGGACCGTCATGGCCTCGCCATCATCGAAGACGCAGCGCAGGCACACGGTGCACAGTTTGACGGCCAGGGCGCGGGCACCTTTGGGCTCGGTTGTTTCTCGTTCTACGCCACGAAAAACATCACCACCGGTGAAGGCGGCATGATCACTACCGGCGACGACGCGATCGCCGACCGGCTGCGCGTGCTGCGTAACCAGGGCATGCGGGCGCGCTACCAGTACGAAATGGTGGGGCACAACTACCGCATGACGGATCTGCAGGCGTCGTTGGCGTTGCCGACGCTGCCGCACTACCCGCAGCAGGTTGCTGCTCGTCGCCGCAACGCTGAGCTGCTGACGACCGGCCTCAAGGATCTGCCGGGTGTGCAGTTGCCGTCCGAGCTGACGGGGCGTTTGCACGTGTGGCACCAGTACACGCTGCTGCTCGATGAGGATGCGCCGATCACTCGCGATGCGCTGGCTGAGCGGCTCACCGAACGCGGCGTCGGTAGCGGTATCTACTACCCGCGCGCGGCCTACGATTACGACTGCTACCGCGAACACCCGCGCGTCGTGATCGACGAGACACCGGTAGCGACGTCAGTGGCCAAGCGCTGCCTGAGTATCCCGGTGCATGCGGGGCTCAGCGAGTCCGATGTTCATGACGTTGTTGCGGCTGTGCGCAGCGCGATGGAGGCTTGAGATATGACTACTACGCCCAAGATTGCGCTTGTTGGCACCGGCAAGATGGGTTCGCTGCACGCCCGCGTCCTCGCTCAGTCCGCGCGGTGTGAACTCGTTCAGGTTGTCGAGCCGCGCGAGGATCAGGGCCGTGAGGTAGCTGGCCGTTTCGGAGTCGACTGGGCACCGGATTTCGGGGACCTCGCCGGAATCGATGCCGTCGTCGTTGCTGCCGCCACCCCGGCGCACTACGAAATCGCTGGTCGTGTCCTCGATCTCGGTAAGCCGTTGCTGGTGGAAAAGCCCCTCGCCACCACGTACGCGCAGAGTGAGGATCTGGTCCAGCGTTCGGCAGCGTCAGGCACTCCGTTGATGTGTGGGCTGCTAGAGCGGTTTAACCCCGCGGTGCGGACGGCGCGCGAGTTCGTTGGTGAAGTGTGGCAGATCAACGGGCTTCGCCACTCTCCGTTCGTTTCTCGCATTCCCACCGGCGTTGCCACCGACCTACTTATTCACGACGTGGACTTGGCCATCGGCTTTGCTGGTAGCGAGTTATCTGGCGCTAAAGGCGAATTCGGCTACTTCCATCCGACGTCGAAGGACAACCGGGCCGAGGACAGCGCGGAAGCCGTGCTGCGTTTCGCTTCGGGTGCGGTCGCGACGATCTCGGCAAGCCGGATCAGCCAACGCAAGGTTCGCCAACTATCTCTGTTGGAGCCGGAGCGTCTGATCGAGATCGATCTGTTGCGCCGAGACATCACCATCTACAAGCACATCGACGACGATATGCCGTCTGATCGTGATGGTTACGCGCAGCAGACCGTCATTGAGATCCCGACGATCCGTTATAGCGAGGAGCCGCTCGCGGCCCAGCTGGGTCATTTCCTCGACATTGTTGCCGGCACCGCCGATGCGGATGTTGAGCGGGATTCGATCCTTCCCGCGCACAGCGTCGTGCATGAGGTGGGTGTTTCCGCGCAGGCGCAGCCAGTCGTCTAGAAACTTGCGCTAACACTGTGGGGCGGACCTGAATCAGGTCCGCCCCACAGTGCTCTCATGCGTCGGTTCGTCGCCGACTGATCGCGCTGTAGGTTCCTACCGCCATCATGACGATGGTGGCGACACCGAAGGCGGCCATCGACAGCCGCTGCTTGGGTGGACGGAAATCGATCACCACTTCGTGGGCGCCAGTGGGGACGGTGATTTCCAGCAGCCCATGCCAGCCTGCGGGAGCGGGGACGGTTTCGCCGTCGATGGTGGCGAAATAGCCGGGCCAAGCGAGCCGGGCAAACGAGATCGTGCCGCCGGTGCCGTCAACGGTCACGGTTTCGCGGGTGCCGTTGTCGTCGCGCTGCGCGGAGACGACGTCGACGCCCGGCGAGGCGTAGGAGACGGTGCCGGGCAACGCGAGTGACTGTTCGCGCTCGAAGATCGTACGTATGTCATCGCGGTCCGCGATCCGCCAACCATCTGGTGCAGGACTGTCCGCGAGGTCAGGGCGCAGCTCGTGTTGGAGAATCAGCGTCGATACCCGCAGGTAGTCGATGATCGGGATGTCGATGTCGTCGTTGACTGGCTCCCACAGGTAGTCGAAAAGTTCCGGGCACGTCGACGCCCGGTAATCCAGGCACAGCGCCTCCTGGAACATCGTGAACCCAATGCCGGTGTACGCGTTGATCGATGCCTCGACGGGAGAGGCAAGGATTTCGTTGCCGAACAGGATCTGTCCGGACGTGATCTGGTCGTCCGGCGTCAGGTTGCGGTCAGCGAGTTGAAGCACCGTCCCCTGATAGTTGGCGGTCGCGTCGGCGAGCACGGTGGTGCTGGCCGGGTGTGCGATCGCTCCGGGTGCGATGTCGCGGGTCAGCGAATACACCTGCCCGGCAGTGATGACGACGGTTCCGGCAACGAGAACGACAGCTAGGCCGCGGTCCCGCGCCCGCTGCCACGCCACGTATGCCGCGGCGCTCAACGCGACGATGGTGACCGCGAAAATCAGATGCCGCAGCGTGAACTGCGGGGTCGCCGAGAACGCCAAGTAGAACCCAAGGAAGATTAACGCACCCGACGCCAGGGCCCGTGCCCGCACGGCGGTGCGCGCGATACCCATCGACAGGGTGAGGGCAAACGCCACCATCACGCCCAAGTACAGGTACTCGATGAGCCGAATCGGCCACCGGAACATGCCAATGTTGGACGGGCCGAACGTGAAGAGGAAGTAGATGCCGGTAATCACTGCGAGGCTGATCAGCGGACGCAGACCGGCAGCGCGCAGCCGCGGCGTGCGAACAATAGTGGCGATCCGGTCCCAGCGCAGCCACGGCAGCAGCGGCACAACGAACCACGCCAAATAGAGCGACGGCAGCACCTCGATGGGGCCGCCGAACGTCATGATGACTGGCAGATGGCTCGGGCTGCTCATCGCGCCCAGCGCGCTGATCTGCGGCTGCAAGAACGTGTCGTTGCTGATCCCGGTACTGCCCGCGCGCGTTGTGACGTCGACGCTCAGGAACAGCGGTAGGTAGGTCAGGGCGGCCGCGGTTCCCGCGCATGCGCCGGTAATGATGAGCACGGCCAGTCGCCGGAAGTTGCGGTCGATGATCACGCTGACAGCGAGACCGAACAGCACGATCACCGCGCCGAGCGCCGCATACGGGTTGCCCATGCTGATCGTCAGGGCACCAATGACGAACGTCACAAACGGGTTAGCGCGACCTCGCGAGAGGCGCAGCGCCGACCACCAAAACAGCGTCACCCACGCCACGGCCATCATCCCGGACGGCCAACCGCCCGCCTCATAGAACAGGGTGAAACCCGAGTACGGCAGCGCCAACGCGACCACGATCGACGGAATGCGCCGTGCACCGTATTCGCGGCACAGCAGGTACGTGGACAGGGCAAACAGTGCCAAGAACTGTGCCATCACAGCCCACGACGCCACCGAGAGGTCCTCGATCAGCGACGTGAGAATGTAGTTCGCCAAGTTGACCGGGTTATACAACCCGTAAGCCGCTTCACCTGCATAGTTGCCGCCAATCCAGGCGTCGGGATTAACCATCAGCCAGTTGCCGGCACGCAGTTCGGTGCCGATGCGATGCCACGACGGCACAAACGATTCGAGGGTGTCCCCGGCGTAATAGAACGTCCCGTAGATCAGGCGCGGAACCGCCGACAGGACGGCCGCAGCCAGCGCCACACACAGCGCAACTGCCCATTCCGGCCAGGAACCCGAACCTGCAGGTTTCTCGGTTGTCTTGGGCGAGGGCGCATCGCTAAGAGAGACCACGATGCCTGAGCCTACGAGATGACGCCATCAGCACCCGATACGATGCGGGGAATGTCTAGTGCAGCCAGCCGCCCCGCCGACGGTACCGACGCAAACGTCGAGTTGTCCGTCATCATCCCGGCACATAATTCGTCCTCGGTTATTGAAGACACCGCACGTCAGATGGCGCACCGCCTGGCCGGCACCCGTACCGAGATCATCGTGGTGGAAAACGGATCTACTGATGACACGTTCGCCCAGTGCCAGCGCATCGCGCAGGAGTGGGATGCGCAGGGCGTTACTTTCACGCTCTTGCAGAGCGAGAAGGGGATGGGCAACGCGCTGCGCGCCGGATCACTGGCCAGCGCGGGTCGCCGAGTGCTGCTCACCGCCGACGATTTGCCTTTCGGTTTTGGTGATATTGATCAAGCTGAGGCACTGCCCGACGCGGCGGTCGTGATCGGTTCTAAGGCCCATCCGGACTCCAATTCAGACCGCGGAGCCCTGCGGGCGACCCTCACGGGAGGGTTCGCTTTATTGCGACGCGCTGTTCTCGGTATGCGCACCGGCGATCCGCAGGGAACTTTCATTATCGACGGCGAACTACTCCGCAGTGTGGCGCCTGACCTGGAAGAACCAGGATTCCTTTTCACAACAGAGTTGGTATACCTCGTTGAGAAACGGGGTATACGTCCCGTGGAAGTCCCCGTGAATTTGCGTGCAGATCATGTGAGTCACGATTCACGGATCTCACGGTCGGATGTCGTGTCAATGGGTACGGGTCTGTTTCGGTTGCGAGGGCGTCACAAGTTGACGACGGCTCACTCGACTTCCGGTGCAAACTCCAACGATTGATACGCTTCGAACGTTATGGGGATCGGCCCCGGCGTCGTGTTCGATCCAATGCGATGTGTGCGGGAAACAGTAGGAGCGTCATGACCGAATCGGCCGTTGGCCTGCCCGAAAACGAGGATGTAGTGGATATTTCTGCAGCATCTCTGCCGCCTTTGGCGCTTCGGGTAGCGCGCGGAGTATTCACCGGTCCTACCGCCCGCGTCTCGGATGGGATGTATGCCCGAATTGTTAGTGGGCGTGCCCATCGTGAACGTTTCTCCGTTCATTTGGAAAAAGGCGCGGTAGTCGATACCGATACGTATTTTGGGCGTTTTGCGGCCAGCTATTTCCAGCGCTGGACAACGGTGAGCGAAGTTAAGGTCTCGTGCAGCTATCGGGCGGCAGGACGGGCCCGCGCTCGCCTCGTCGCTTCGGACTCCGGCGGAAATACCCGCGCCGTGCAGACCCTCGACATCGACGGCGAAGGCACGTGCTCACTGACGACCCGCTTGGATTCGTTCCTCGACGGCGGTTCGCTGTGGGTCGAATTCACGGCCATCGACGGTGCATTGACGGTCGCTGACCTCGAATGGACAGTGCCCGCGCCGCAGCAGATCCGCCCCGTCGCCATCGCGATCTGCACGTTCAACCGCGCCGACGACTGCGCCGCCACTCTCGCCGCCATCGCCGACGACACCGAACTCAGTAAAACCGTCGACGCCGTCTACGTCGTCGACCAGGGCAACGACCACGTCAGTGACCGTCCGCTGTTCTCCCGTGTCGCCGCTGACCTCGGCTCGAAGCTGCACTACCTGCGTCAAGCCAATCTTGGAGGCGCCGGCGGATTTACCCGCGGCCTGTTCGAGATTTCCGCAGCCGACGACCACGCCAACGTCATCTTGATGGACGACGACATCCTGTGTGAACCGGAGTCGATCCTGCGGATGAACGCGTTCGCGAACGTGACGAAGGAGCCGATGCTCGTCGGCGCCCAAATGCTGTACCTGATGAACCCCGACCGCCTGCACGTTGGCGCCGAGGAAGCGGACCTGAGCAAGCTCAAAGCCGGTCGTTGGGCTGCAGGATCGCGACACAACGCGAACATGCTCAAAAAGCGTCAGGACAAGCGCGTTGATGCTGGCTACAACGCGTGGTGGTCCTGCCTGATCCCCGCTGAGGCGATCGCCGAGATCGGTCTGCCGCTGCCGATGTTCTTCCAGTGGGACGACATCGAATACGGCATTCGTTCCCGCGCAGCGGGCTTCGTCACCGCGACCCTGCCTAACGCGGGCGTGTGGCATGCGGACTTCCACTGGAAGGACCGCGACGACTGGGCCAAGTACTTCTCGATTCGCAACTCACTGATCACCGCGGCGCTGCACAGCGACTTCGACACCAAGTCGCTGGCCAAGCTGATGACCCGCGAGATCACCCAATACCTCGTATCGATGCAGTACGGCTTGGCGTACACCATGATCCGCGGCATCGAAGACTTCCTTGCTGGCCCCGACATCCTCCGCGACGGCGGCCAAGCCGTGTTGAAAGCCATCCGTGAAGAACGCAAGAACTTCCCGGAAACCATCAACCACCCCGCCTCCGATATCCCGGGCATTGACGACGCCGCGATGGTGGTTCGTCAGGCAGGCTTCCAGCCGCGCAAAGACCGTCTCGACCTGGTACTCGCCAAGCGAGTCCTTAACCAGTGGACCGGCCGTACCCGCCACGAAATCGCGAGCATCCCCGCGGCAGAAGCCCACTGGTGGCACGTGTCCCTGTTCGACACCGCCGTCGTCACCGATGCCGCGCAGACGGGTGTGCGGGTGCGTCGTCGTGACCGGGTGAAGGCCAAGGAACTTGCTGAGCGCACAGCCAAGCTGATGAAGCGTTTCACTGCGGAAGGCAATGCAGCGCAGCAGCAGTTCCGCCGCGCCGTCCCTGAGCTGACGAGCCGCGAAAACTGGAGTCGTCTGTACGAATTGGACGACGACAAGCGCTGACGCTTGCCGTCAGGCCGAATCCGCTGCATGCAGCCGACGCGGCCTGACCGTCCGAGGCTCAGGCGGCGGAACTGCCTGGACCCGAGCTGTCACCGCGACAGCGGCGCAGACAATGACGGCGAGGGCGCCAAGTATCAGTGGCAGCGTCAGCGGTTCCCTGAGTAGCGCTGCCGCCCACGCGATCGACAGGACCGGCTGCACCAGTTGGATTTGGCTGACGCCTGCGACAGGGCCGATCGCCAGGCCCCGATACCAGGCAAAGAAGCCCAGAAACATGCTGACCAGGGATAGATAAAGCAAACTCGCCCACTGCGCCCCGGTCGTGTCGACGCTCGGCCACGGGCGCAGCGCCGTCAGTAGCGCCATCGCGGGAAACGCGACGACGAGAGCCCAACAGATCGTCTGCCACGACCCCAACTGCTTCGATAGGCGAGCGCCCTCGGTGTAGCCGATAGCGGCCGCCACGACCCCACCGATAAGGCGCACATCATCAAGGGCGCTGGCACCGAGTTCGACGCCGCCAGTCCGCAACGACACAAACACTGCGACGGCCAGCGTGCCTGCCGCTGCGGCGACCCAAAACACGGGGGAGGGGCGTTCTCCGCTGCGAATGACCGCGCACACCGCTGTTGCTGCGGGCAACATGCCCATCACCACAGCGGCGTGACCTGCGGAGACCGACTCCAACGCGACCGAGGTGAGCAGTGGAAAACCTGCGACGACGCCACAGGCCACGACAGCCAGACTCACCCATTGACGACCGTGCGGGCGCGGGGCACGGACGATCAGCAGCAGAGTTCCCGCACACAGGGCAGCGACGACGGCCCTGGCGGAACCGATGAAATAGGCGTCCATTCCCTGGGTTGCGACCCGCGTCAGGGGGACGGTGAACGAGAAGGCGAGCACTCCGAGGAATCCCCACCCTAAACCCGCCGGTGATAGCGGAATGGCATTGGAGTTAGTAGCAGTACTATGGTCTCTCATGAACGATGGTAGCAGTGCGGCACGAGTGGCAGGCGAACTCCGGGCGTGGATCCGCGAACGGCCCGCGGGCGCCAAGCTGCCATCGACCCGGATACTGGCGGGCGAGTACCAAGTCGGGCCCGTCACCGTCCAATCCGCGCTGCAATTACTCGTCGCCGATGGACTCGTCGAAACCCGCCCCGGCGTCGGCACTTTCATCGCAGCAACCCGGCAAGCGCGCCCCGTCGACGTGTCCTGGCAAACCACAGCCCTCGGCTGGTCCGATGTTTTCGACGTCGAAGGCTCCGGGGTGCGGACGCACGCACCCGATGTGATTGGTCTGCACACCGGCTACCCGTCGCCGTCACTGCTACCCGGGGCGCTACTGCGCTCTGCCGTCCAGAAGGTCTCCCGGGACCCGGAAATCCTGATGAGCGCCGCACCTGCTTCAGGGCTGCCGCAGCTCCGGGCATGGTTTGCCCGCGATCTTGACGGTCAACGCACCGGCGGTAGCGGGATCGATGAATCCGATGTCATTGTCACCTCGGGCGGCCAGTCCGCGCTGTCAGCGTCGCTGCGTGCGTTAGCGGCACCGGGGGAGGCGATCATCGTCGAGTCCCCGACATATTGGGGCGCGATGGCCGCCGCGAAAGCGCATGGCCTGCGGATGATCCCGATCGCGCGAACGAAAGACGGCATCGATCCGGCCGATCTGGATGCCGCGCTCGCCGCGCATGGATCACGCGTTTTCTATGCGCAACCGACCTACGCCAACCCCACCGGGGATGTGTGGTCCCCGCACGTGCGGGCCGAAGTGATGCAGGTTCTCGCAGCTCGCAAAGCATTTCTCGTCGAGGACGATTGGGCTCGCGATCTGTACTACGATGCCGAACCCTTGCCGCCGATCGCGGCCGCGGATGAGAACGGGCACGTGGTCTATATCCGTTCGCTGACTAAGAGCTTGTCACCGGCAATTCGTGTGGCAGGTCTGGTGGCGCGAGGTCCGGCGTTGCGGCGTATCCGGTCCAGCCGTTGGGTCAGTGAACTTTTCGTTCCACCATTTACCCAGCAGGTCGCTGTCGATGTGCTTGCCCATCCCGGTTGGAACCGGCACCGCGCTGCGCTACGCCGCGAATTGCGTACCCGTCGTGATGAATTGCGAGCCCAGTTGACGCGTGCTGTTCCCGAGGTGGAGGTGACGCAGGTGCCGCGCGGAGGACTCAGCCTGTGGGTGCGTTTGCCCCGAGGACATCACGCCGCCGAGGTTGCTGAGCGCGCATTGACGCTGGGCCTGGCCATTTCTCCCGGTAGCGAATGGTTCCCAACCGAACCGTATGACCAGTTCATCCGCATGAGTTTCGCAGCTACCCCACATACGCGTTATGTCGAGGCCGCGAACATTCTTGCGGAAGTTCTGCGCTAGCCCGGCCGTCAACCTGCCCCGTCTGCCGTCCGCCATCCTCCCTTTGTGGGCACACCGTCACGGTGTATCCGTTGGATCGAACCGTTGTCACATTGTCCCCGCGGACGGTTGGGGCACACCGTGACGTCGTATCCGTTAGGGCG
>JAAYXN010000067.1 GCA_012515885.1 Rhodococcus sp. (in: high G+C Gram-positive bacteria) | reverse complement strand
TTCAGCTTGGGAAGCTGATGTTCTACCATTGAACTACATCGGCACGCATGATATTGGGCGCCCTTAGGCAAGGCCCAATACCTTGCGGGCAGAACTGTAGCAGACCGCAGCAGTGCCTTTCGGAGGCGCGGCCGATGCGTTTCGGAGGCGCGGCAGCTAACCTCGACAGGTGCTTCTCTCCGATCGCGACATCCGTGCCGAACTCGATGCCGGACGCCTGGGCCTCGACCCCTTCGACCCCTCGCTCGTCCAACCATCCAGCGTGGATGTGCGCCTCGACAGCCTGTTCCGGGTCTTCAACAACACCCGCTACATGCACATCGACCCAGCTCAGCAGCAAGACGAACTGACGACGCTCGTCGAACCCGCCAAAGGCGAGCCGTTCGTCCTGCACCCCGGAGAGTTCGTCCTCGGCTCCACCCTCGAAGTGTGCACCCTGCCCGACGACCTCGCCGGCCGCCTCGAAGGCAAATCGTCCCTCGGACGCCTCGGGCTGCTCACCCACTCCACCGCCGGCTTCATCGACCCCGGCTTCAGTGGACACATCACCCTGGAACTCTCGAACGTCGCGAACCTGCCGATCACCCTGTGGCCCGGCATGAAGATCGGTCAGTTGTGCCTGCTGCGTCTCTCAAGTGCCGCCGAAAACCCTTACGGCAGTGCATCAGTGGGCTCAAAGTATCAAGGACAACGCGGTCCGACGCCGTCGAAGGCCTACCTGAACTTCGTCCAGAACTAGCTGATACCGACAGCATTTTCGAGCCGTTCCAGCTCCTGGCCGAGACGCCGCGGCAGCGACTCCAAATCGGGGACGGCGCGGCGGCACCCCGTCACACCGAACGACAGTTCGTCGTCGTTGCTGGTACACGTGATGTTCAACGCCTGACCGCTGACCGGAATGGACACCGGGTGCAGCGAATCTAGGCGCGCCCCGTTCCAGTACATCGGCGTCTTCGGGCCGGTGACGTTGGAAATGATGACGTTAAACGGTGGACGCACCAGCGTGTTGTGGCCGAGGAGCATACTGATTCCCACCGGCGACGCACCGAGCGCGCTCATTGCGAGGATCTGCGTCGGGCTCATTGTCCTGAGTGCTTCCTTGCCTTCACGCATGCATGTGGCGATGGTGGAGAGTCGTTCACTCGGATCAGCAATGTTGGTGCCGAGCGTGCACATGAGCACACCGATCCCGTTGCCGTTGGTCTCAATCTGATCGTGCAGGGACACCGGCACCATCGCGACGAGCGGCGCATCAGGAAGCGCACTCCGGTCCGCCAGATAGCTACGTAGCGCGCCACCAGACATCGCGAGGACGACGTCGTTGATGGTGCAGCGAGACATCTTGGCTACCAACCGAAGACGCTCAAGCGGCCAGCTGTCTGCCGCGAACTGTCGGGCCGCGCTGATCGGCACGTTGAAGATCGTCTTCGGTGCCGAGATCGACATGGGGCCACCCTGTCCGCGCAGTGCGCGCGTGACCGTGGTGCCCAGCGACGGCATCATGCCGGTCAGTTCACCGAACGCTGAGCGCGCCATACGTGCCGCGAAACCCGGCAGCGCTGTGAGGGCCGACGACATTTCGTCGAGCGGAACTGGCTGTGCCGCAGTGGAATTGCCCAGTTGCCACGGGGCTGCCATGTTGCGGGAGTCCGAATCGGTACTGAGCGCCCGACGCAGCATTTTGATGGCCGTCACGCCGTCAGTGACTGAGTGATGGACCTTGACGTACACGGCGAACCGGCCGTCGGAAAGCCCTTCAATCAAATGCAATTCCCACATCGGGCGGGTGCGGTCGAGCAGTGAACCGTGCAGGTGCGAGCACAGCTGCATCAGCTCAGCGATGCCGCCAGGTTCGGGCAGTGCGTGGCGACGTACGTGGCAGCCGAGGTCAATCGCATTGTCGGTGCTCCACGCCCACTGCCCCAAGGTCGAGAATCCGCGTACCGGCCGCTTCGCCAGCTTAGACGCAATGACCTGCTCCGGTGCTTTGAGGGCGTCTTCAAACATGAGCCGGTAGTCGCGCACCGTCGCGCCCTCTGGCGGTTGAAACACTTGCAGGCCTCCCACATGCATGGGATGGTCCCGCGACTCGCCGATAAGAAATATCGAGTCGAGTGGGGACATGGGAAGCAACATGCGCGGGGGCCTCTCTCAGGTGCGTTTCGATCTGTCCGTGATGTGTGGGACAGATGGACTTCAGTGTGTGCTCGCTCATTCGGGATTCCGAATATGGAGCACGTCACAGTCTGGGGTATGTATTTGTACACTCTTCCGATCAGGGGCGCCACTTGCTGGGGGTATGTCACTAGCCGCGTCCCATGGTGGGAGGATTTTCCTGGGGGGCAAAATTTTGCAGTCGACGTGCAGGTAGATTGTGTTACGCCTAACCACAACTCGGAGGGGGAATCGTCAATGGGAGACCTAAATCTCACCGGCCAGTCCGGCGCCTTGGAGCTTGACCCGGTCGCGATCGAGAAGATGATGGCTGCGTGCCGTGAGCTTGCAGACGAAATGTCTGAACTGGCGTCCTTGACGCGCATCGAACTTGACCGTGACGGCTATGGAATCGGCGAGCACGTACAGGATCTCGTGTCTGCGCAGCGTCTCGTCCAACACATCCGCGCGGCAGCGGTGGGTGTTGACGGCGATACGACGGGCAGCGCGCTGGGGTTGTTCAATGCGCAGCATGCGTACGCTGAGCGGCTGGAAGCGATGCTTAACGACGCCATGCAGGGGTACGCCAACGTTGACGAAGACACCGCGAGCGGTGTCCGCTCCGTCGAGCAGTAAGCCTTGTTTCTAAGAACCTGCTTTTAAGAGGCCCTGCCTAAAGAGGCACTGCTTTGAGAGGCACTGCTTTAAGAGCCACTGCCCTAAAGAGGCTCAGCGTCCTGGTGGCGCCGCCTCATGCGCTAATCCCGTTAGAGATCAGCCCAACACGCGGGACCAGGCAACTAACACGGCCCGAAGACGGGTCTGGCGGGCCGCCTTGTGAGCGGCCCGCCAGTAACCCTGCCAAGTACTTACGTCCGGGCAATTCCCCGTTCGACCGAGGCGATCAGTTCGGCGCGCAGGGATGCGGCCGGGATGATGCGGTCCACGGAGCCGACGCGCTGGGCGCGGTCAATGTTGTGGATGGCTTCAAACTCGGCGGCAACTTCACCGAGCTTGTCCGAGCGCACTGCCAGTCGCAGCGCCTCCAGTTCGACGCGCAGACGGTCCTTTTCGGCCTCATCGGTGACGGCCGCGATCTCGTCTTCGAGCTTGCGGACGGCCGGATCGGCGTCGGTGCGGGCGTTGACGTCGCGGGTGAACACGACAGCCGCAGCGGGGGCGCCACCGAGGACGGACGCGAACGATCCTTCTACGGCAAGCACTTCCATGTTTTCGTTGAGTGCGCCGGAGAACACGACGAACGCGCCGCCGTGGTAGCGGGAGATCACGCAGAACACGATCGGGCCGTCGAAGTTGACGATGGCCCTACCGATTTCGGCGCCGTACTCAAGCTGCCAGGTGCGCATCGACTCGGGGGAGCCGTCGAAGCCGGACAGGTTCGCGAGAACAACGACGGGACGGTTGCCGCTGGCGGCGTTGATGGCGCGAGCTGTCTTCTTCGAGGACTTCGGGAACAGGGTGCCGGACGTCCACTGGTCGGGGCCGTCGGCGGGGAACTGTCCCTTACGGGCGATGGCACGTGACTCGATGCCGATGACACTGACGGGGTAGCCGCCGAGGTGGGCGTCAAACACCACGGAGGTGTCGGCGTCCGCCATGTCTGCCCAGCGTTCGAGGACGCCGTAATCCTGGTCGACAACTGAACGCATCACCGAACGAATGTCGAACGGCTTCTTGCGGTCCGGGTTGGTTTCGGCGGAGAAGATATCGCCGACGGTGGTGAAGTCGCTGGCCGGATGCACGTGCGGGTAGCTGCGGATATCACGATCAATCGGATCATTGGACGGTGCGCGACGCGGGAAGCGTTCGCCCGCAGCAATGTACGAGTGCGCGTAGTGATCGAACAGCACCTCGACGGCGGTGGCCATGTTGGGCGCCCAGTATTGGGCTTGGCCGTTGGGGCCCATGACGCGGTCGTAGCCGCCGATACCGTAGTTGTCTTCCGCGGATACGCCGCCGGCGTAGTCGAGGGAGTTTTTACCGGTCAGCACCATCGCGCTGTCGGGGGTCATCACCAAGATGCCCTTGGTGTGCATGAGCATGGTTGCTTCGGCGTTCCAGTATGGCTGGGCGCCGACGGTGATGCCTGCGACGATGATGTTGATTTCGCCGCCAGCCTGCGTGAACGTGATGATCCGGCGCAGGCCGCGCGAGACCCAGTCCATGTTTTCGGTGCCGCGTTCCATGGAGATTTCGGCGCCGGAGGACAGCGCGAACCATTCGACGGGTACACCGAGCTTTTCAGCGAGGTTGATACCGGCGACGATGCGTGCGGCTTCGGGTTCTGCGACCGAGCCGAGTGCCTTGGTGGGGTCACCGAAGAGGACGACGCGGGTCATGCCTTCGGGGTAGAGCGCTGTCGGTGTGGTGACGACACCGGTGATGATGCCCGCGGTGTTGCGTCCGTAGGGACGCTCGACGGGGACAAGCACGTCACCTTCGAGGTCGTGTTCGACGAAGCGGCCGTTGGCGCCGGTGAGCAGCGGGATCAGCTCGTACGGGTAGACGGTGCCGCGGGCACGGGAACGCTGAACCTTCTGCGTGTAGCTGTCGAGCGGCGCCATCGGTTCGGTGGGCGGCTCGGTGATGACCACGGAAACACCTGCACCGGAACGGTAATCGAACCGGACTGTGACGTCGCGGGGCTCGTTGCCGTGTTGGGCGAGGCGGGTCATGAGGATGATCTGCTCAAGACCGGCACCGACGGTCAGCGGTGCGACGTTGCCTGCGAGGACCTTGAGTTCGCGGGTGGTCAGCTCCAGCGTGGGCCACACGTAGAGGACGACGCGGTTGGCGTCGAGGCGACGTTTGCGGCCACGTGCCGAGTTGGCGCTGCGGATTCCATCGAGGCACGCCGCGAGGGTGCGTTCGATGGACGGGAAGCCCGCGACGACACCTTCATCGAGCTGCGGTGTGGCGTCGTGGATTTCGGCGAACGCGATGAGACGTTCGTCGGCAGGGTTTTCCTTGGCCACCAGGTGCAGCAGGTAGGTGTCTGCGGCGGCTGGCAGGCGCGTGCCGTTGAAGTTGGACAGGCGCCAAATGTCTAGGCGCTGACCAATCAGGGGGTGGATGTCGCGGATCGAGAGATCCTCCGCGGGACCGTCATCGCCCGGGCGGAACGTGATGGTGCGCAGGGATTCTCCGGTGTGATCGAACACGGAGACGGTGACACGGCGTGAGCGCGCAAGGAGCTCACGCTCGAATAGCGCCTGGTGCAGTGCCTGCGACAGGTCATCAGAATCGGCCGGAGCGTCGTCCCATGCGAGGTACAGGTCGAGGACCAGTGACGCCGGATCGGACACGGTTGCCGCTGCGTCTTCGATCTCGTCCAGGCACGCCGTGAGGTTGGCGTGGGTGGTGGCGGTGGAGATCAGGTTGAGGCCGTCGCCGCGCAGTTCGAATCGGCCGGTGACGATGGGGTGGCCCAGGCTGTCGGTGAGCTTGACGTTGGTGAAATCCCGAATGCCGTAGTGACGCCTGGTCACCACTTCCAGGAGGGTGCCGAGGTCGCGTTCAGAGTGGAACACCTTGTGCGCCAGCAACTCGTGCAGCGATTCGGGTGTGGAGACGAGGGTTTCGATGCGCTGGTGGTAATCAGCGGCGTCGGGACGCTCAGCGAGGTACGCGAGGTTGCCGCGCACCGAGTCGAGGATCTGTGCGCGGGTAGCGCGCACGCGCGGCTCGTCGAAGACGCGGTAACGCAGGTTGCGGGCCACATCGCCCAGTGCCGGGAAGCGCCCCTGGGTGGCAACAACGAGGCGATCGAGAACGTCTTCCAGCTCGTCTGACGACGACTCAGTGACGGTCGACTTGGTGAGCCAGCGCTGCAGAAGCGTTGCCACGACGGGGATTTGGTTTTCGATGCGCTGCTGGGCCAGGAAGATGCGGTACACCGCTTCTTCGAGTTCTGCGGTGCGCTCAAAGTCGGCGACGTCGTAGTGCAGCAGGGCGCGGGCCAGCTTGTCGCGGAACGAATCCGAGAGCCCTTCACGGTCTGCGTCGATCGAGTGCAGGTACGTGTAGAAGTGTTCGCGGGGGCTGTGGACGCGCTCATCGGTGTCGTCTTCGCCGACGGCGGGCCGGTTGCGGGACAGTTCGCAAATGTCGGCGAAGCACGACAGCAGACCCAGCTCGGCTTGAACAAGCTCGTCGTTGTTGCAGGGCAGGCGATCTCGCAGCGTCTCGTATTCGACGAGCAGGGCCTTGGTGCGGGAGGCGTTGACGTCGTAACCGATGACGACGGCGCTCAGATCAGCGAGGCGTTCGAGGGCTTCGGCGTGGACGTCGATGTCTTCGGCGCTGGGCACGACGCGTTCGGGGAACTCGACGCGTGCGGCGGTGCTTGCGCTGGATTCTTCGGAATCTTCATCGACACGCAGCAGGGCGGCGCCAGCGTCGACCTGAGAGTTGACGGTAGCCAACACTTCTCGGACGGTTCCGGTGTGTGGGGCGCGGATCGCCGTCTCCATTTTCATGGATTCGAGGACGACGAGGATTGAGCCAGCTTCGACTTTGTCGCCGACAGCGACCGGCACCGAGACGACCACGGCGGGTGCGGGGGCACGCACAACGCCCGCTTCGTCTTGGCTGATCTTGTGGCTGATGCCGTCGACCTCAACGAGGTGATACGCGGGGCCAGCAACGGACACGACGTGGTGCCGGGTTCCGCCGATGGTGAGGCGGCTCTGGTACTCGCCGAGACGGTCGACGGAGACGTCGATGGGGGCGCTGTCGCCTTCGACGTGGTAGCTGTGTGGACCGGTCTGGCCGACAACGAACTTGTACGGCTGGCCCTGGTAGCTCAGTTCAATGGTGCGGCCGATGGCGTGGCTGGCGCGGGGCCGTCCACCGCGGGCGGAGGCGATGAAGTTGCTGCGTTCGCGGGCTTCGTCACTGTCGTAGACGTCGATGGCTGCGGCGAGCAGTGCGACGTCGGCGACGCGGGTGGGGCCGGTGGCGGTGCCGATGCCGGTGCGGTCGAGCCAGCCGGTGTCGGCGGTGGCGTCGATGACTTCGTCACGATCAAGCAGTTCAAGGAGGAAGGACTTGGTGGTGGTGCCGCCGCCGAGGACCACGGTGGTTTCACGCAGCGCGGTGCGCAGGCGGGCGAGGGCCTCGGAGCGGTCGCGTCCCCACGCGATGATCTTGGCGACCAT